>CANJKD010000011.1 GCA_947474415.1 Burkholderiales bacterium
CGCCAACCACGTCTTCGCCAACCTCGACGGAGTCGAGAGGGCACTCACCAACGGACTCGTCGCCCTCGAAGCCGATCCGATTCGAACCCGATCAATGACAGGGTTCAAATGGATAACTTCTATATCTTTGAACGCAACTTAGTATCAGAGCATGGCCGCCGCAACCGAGAAGTCACGTTCTTCGCCCCTAAAGCCCAGGTGCTGGTCGGCCTCGATGGTGTCAAGCACGCCATCCTGAAGCCGGTAGGCCCGCAGCTTGTTCGCGGGCCCATTGCCTGCTCCAACTGGTCCCCGCAGTCGCAGCGCAGGCTTCTGAACGTAAGCGGCTAGCGACACCACCTTGACGAGGTGTGTGTCGCGCATGCGATCGACGAGTTCAGTCGGTTGGCTGCCAGCGATGGGGCAGTAGTTTGGCCCGGTCGCGCTCGGCGATCTGCTGGCTTTGCGCGGCGATCCGTTGGCTCTGCGAATGGATCTTCGCCAGCATCTGCGCAGCCACTTCGGCCAGCGCCGCAGGGCTCAGACCGTGCAGGTCTTGGGCCTTGAATCGCGGGGCTGTGAATGCGTTCGCTTCGAGCATAGACGCATTGTGAAGAGCGAGCACTGGCGCGGCTATCCGGGCAGATTCGGATTGCCTGCGCCAGGCTAATTACGGCATAAGCCTCTGGAATGGACGAATCACATGCCTGTGAACGCCCAGATCACATGCGCGTGATGGCGCTCATTTGCCCGAGCCGTTGCCACGGAAGGCCGAGTACCAGGGCATCGAATTGCGGCTGCGTCAACGTCATCGGCGCAGACCCTTCAGGCACCCCGCGCGGCCACACGAAGCGGCCCACGTTCAGGCGCCGCGCGCCGCCCCACTCGGGCTACTACGCGGCCTGCCGCCGAAGCCGAGTCCAGCCCGTGGTGTGCGAAGCCGGCGTGCAATTGAAGGCCGCGTTTGCCGCCAGCGGTGGCGCCTACGGTAGCCGCCGTTTGCGCACGACAGTGGAGTCGCGGGGTGTCGTGATCGGCATCTACCGCGTGCGCCGTTTGATGCGTCAGCACGGCTTGCGCTCAGTGTGGAAGCGCAAGTTCGTGCAAACGACCGACAGCAAACATGCGCTGTCGATTTCGCCCAATGTGCTGGACAGGCAGTTCAACCCGACGCGGCCCAACCAGGCGTGGGTGGCCGACATCACTTACATCCGAACGCGCAGCGGCTGGCTGTATCTGGCGGTCGTGCTGGACTTGTACGCGCGCAAGGTGGCGGGCTGGGCGATGGCGCCGGACATGCAAGCCACGCTGGTGTACCGGGCACTGCAACTGGCCATCGCGCAGCGCCAACCGGCTCCGGGATTGATCGTGCATTCGGATCGCGGCAGCCAGTACGCCAGCGATGCACATCAGGCCCTGCTGACCAAGCACCGCTTCGTCGGTAAACAGCGCGCGGCTGCACTCCAAACTGGGCAACTTGCCACCCAATGCCTCTTCGAGCATGAATCAGCAATCAAACAACCTATCGGCGCGTGCGAAATTACTTGGCCAGGACAAACAGCCAATTCAATCGAATGCCTCGCACACAGGAATTCGAACACTCCCCATCCAACGAACTCACCGGAGCGAAGCCGTATAGGTGGCCGCCTCCCCTTTCAGACAGACTTCACCTTTGGAGTTCTGCACTTCCACGGCAAGCGTGCAGATCGGCTTATCCGTCCGCACCTTTTCGACCTGGACAATCGCCGTTATCGTGTCACCGACATAGGCCGCCTTGGTGAACGTCAGATTGAGGCTCAGGAATACAGTGCCGGGGCCTGGGAGGCTTTCGGCCACCAGGGCATTCAGCATGCCAGACGTCACACCGCCTTGGACGATGAGACCGCCAAACTGGCTCCGTTGCGCCGCTTCCTCATCGTAGTGCAGCGGGTTTTTGTCCCCGGTAATCTCGGTATAGAGCACAATATCTCTCGTACTCAGCAACTTCGAGCGCCGGCCCACACTCCCTACTGTTGGAGCTCCGTTGATCGTCCCACTCCATCCATCCGCAGCAGTCATGGCCAGTGTCTCCTCATGATTGGAAAATATCGCCGCAGATTCTGGCCTGCAGACTTGACAGCAAACTTTCAAGAGCCGATTAAATGGATGCTCGACCGCCGCTGGACAGGCCGGGGCGGCTTGGCCAAGCTTTGCTGCATTCTGGTGCGGCGGCGTGTGTGATCACCCCCTTCGGCATTGGCCGCGACGCGCACGCAGCGAGAAACGTTTGCGACGCATTCGGGATCCATCCGGACGGACGAATGGCCAAGGCTTCAGTTCAGCAAGTTCTTCCGTCTGAGACCATTCAGGTCCAGGATAACAATGTCTCGTCCCTTGGTGGTGATGAGTCCTTCGCGCTTCAATCGCAGCATGGCTTGTGTCACCCAAACTCGAGTCGCCCCGACCATGTGACCAAGTTCGTCGTGGCTGAATCTTTTCCCGATGGTAAGGCCCTGTGCGCCTAGCACGCCGTGCTCCTCGCCGAGCTTGAGCAGCAGATCGGCAACGCGAGCGGGCACGGACTGGGTTCCCATCGACTGAAGCAGTTCGGAAACGATGTACAGCTTCCAGACGAGCGCCTCGATGAGATAACGTGCAAGTCGAGGCAGCCGCATCGAGAGGTCTTCCAGATCCTGCCCCCCTATCTGCTCAGCAACCACCTCATCGACGGCTTGGGCGGACCAGATATAGGGATGTCGCTCCCGCAGCCCGTTGGGTTCACCGATCAGGGCCCCGTCCGACCAGTGGGGAAGCGTAATCTCCTTCCCTGAGGGTGCTACATAGTACGTCTTAACGCTGCCGCTGAAGATGAGGTAAGACCTCGTGTACGGCTCGCCTTGCGTGAAGAGGTCCTGCCCAGCCTTGAACTCATGTCGCGTGCATTTGGACAAGAAGAGCTCGCGCTCATCCGCGTCGAGTTCGTCAAAAAGCCTGGAAAGCCTTGAGCTGAAGCCGGGTACAGGTACACCAGGGAGACCCTTTCGGTGGCCCGCACCGTAATCAATTTGAATTGCGCGCACGCCAGTTCTCCAAGAGCACTCAGTCTTCAATGTTGATTCGACAGGGAGGGGAAACGCTGCCTTCGTGAATTCCAGCAGTGACCAAGCCTATTGGCTTGATGCCTGGATCCCGAGTTGTCGATTCCTCGCCGCGCTTCGCCTACTGCCCCCAAGTCAGAAGGACGACGCCGGGTGTTCCAGTTGCCAGCGTTCATCACTCGATCCGGTATCCTTGGGGGCATGGGCGATTGACCTTCGATGCAATTCAACTCAACGGGCCTTACCGACGGCCAGCGCGGCCAGCGCGATGTCGACTAATCCGTCCGCGATTTGGTCAGCGCTCAGGGCTTGGTACGGATTCACCCACAGAAAGCTGTAGAAATACATTCCCAGCAACCCCTTCAACTGCACTTTCGAGATGCTGCAGAACCGTCCCAGGTCAACCCCAGTCTGAATCGCAACTTCCCAGTAGCGCTGGTAATCGCGATGCAACTCGCGAATTTCCGCCTGCCGGTCCACGCTGCACGCGTGCAGTTCCCGGAAGCACACTGTCATCTCGTTGCGGTCCTCGAACATCACACGCAGAAAGATTCTGCTCAATGCGCGGATCGTAGTTTCAGGCGCAAGGCCGGCCTCGAGGATCTGCGAGGCGCCTGAGTTCAACGTGCGCATGTAACCCGCGGCAATTTCGAACAGAACGCTTTCTTTACATTTGATGTGGTGATACAGAGCGCCCCGCCCCAGGTCGGTGGCCGCGCAAAGTTCGGCGATCCCAACCGAACCAAACCCATGTCGAGCAAACAATGCCGCCGCCGCCCTTTCGATTCTGTACTTCTGACCCGATGTGTTTCTCGGGAGACGCACGCTCACGCCCAAGTCGGGAAACCTGACCTTCCACTCGACAGCATCGCTCATTAGCAGCTCCTCTTCTATGTGCTTTGGCTAAAGATACGGTCCAATGAAACTCGCCAAGGGCAGGCCTATACGCCGTCAACCCCGGGCTTTGGTCGGGCTCTTCGCCTTGGCCGTGCTGGTAACCTTCTTCTGCGCCTTGGCCGTGCTGGTAACCTTCTTCTCCACTTTGGCCGGGCTGGTAACCTTCTTCTCCACCTTGGCCGGGCTGGTAACCTTCTTCTGCGCCTTGGCCGTGCTGGTAACCTGCGTCTTCGCCTTGGCCGTGCCGGTAACCTTCTTCTCCGCCTTGGCCGTGCTGGTAACCTGCGTCTTCGCCTTGGCCGTGCCGGTAACCTTCTTCTTCATCTGGAGGTTGACCTCGAAACGCGATGGGTGCGTCTTGGAGGCAACGCTCTCCTTGTCCTTGAAATGGTCCCGCCACTTCGCCGAAGGATGCGCCGCGTCGGTATAGGGACTGTCTTGGCCAGACAGTTTTTGACGGAAGGTGCCAGGCTTGTAGTCGGTTTGGGCGCGCCCACGCTTGACGAGTTCAGGCACCACAAAGTCAATGAAATCGGTAGTGGTTCCCGGGGTGATCGCGTAGGCGAGATTGAACCCATCGATTCCGCCATGGTCGACCCAGCGCTCGAGCAGGTCGGCGATCGTCTCCGGACCGCCGACCGCCACGGGGCCGAGACCGCCGATGCAGCGCTGCCTGATCACGTCCCGCACGGTCCACGCGGTGCCGTCCTCGGAGTTGACGAGGGATTCCAGCGTCGTGCGCAGTGAGTCGTTCGGAACGGCCTGCAAAGGGGCATCGGGGTCGAGTTGCGAGAAGTCGATGCCTGTCCATCCGCCGTAAAGCGCCAGCATTCCTTCCGGACTGGCGTACTCCAGATACTCGTCGAGCTTGGCCTGGGCAGCAGCGTCGTCCTTGCCGGTGATGACCGTCAGCAAGGTGAAGATCTTGATCGAATCCGCCGAACGCCCGGCCTCAACGGCACGGCGGCGGATGTCCTCCGTAACCGGTCTTGCGGCCTCGGGGCTGTTCGTCAGGATGAACATGGCCTCGGCGTTCGAGGCGGCGAAGTGGCGCCCCCGGCCCGATGCGCCCGCCTGGAAGATCACCGGCGTACGCTGCGGCGAAGGCTCGCACAGATGGAAGCCGGGCACCTTGTAGTACTTCCCCTGGTGCCGGATCGGGTGGACCTTGGTCCCGTCGGTGAACACGCCGCTTTCGCGGTCCCGCTTGACCGCCCCCTCCTCCCAGGAGCCCTCCCACAGCTTGTACATGACCTCCATGTACTCGTCGGCCATGTCGTAGCGTTCGTCATGGCCCGCCTGCTTGTCCAAGCCGACGTTCACCGCTGCGCTGTTGAGATAGGAAGAAACGACGTTCCAGGCAACGCGACCTTTTGTGAGGTGATCCAGCGTCGACAGGCGACGTGCCAGCAGATAGGGGTGCTCGAAAGTCACGGCGGCCGTAACGCCGAAGCCCACGTGCTTGGTGACTGCCGACATCGCCGCAATCGCGCAGAACGGATCGTTCACCGGCACCTGTGCAGCGTCTTTCAGGGACATCTCGGCCGAGCCGCGGTAGACGTCGTAGACGCCAACCACGTCGGCGATGAACAGGCAGTCAAAGTGACCGCGCTCGAGTTCGACCGCCAAGTTGGTCCAGTAGTCGATGTCGTTGTACCGCGACGCTTGACTGTTCGGGTGCCGCCACGTACCCGCCGACTGGTGGCTGACGCATGTCATGTCGAATGCGTTCAGGATAATTCGCTTTTTGTGTTTCATACTGTGTGTCTCCTGGTTAGCCTTATCTAGGCCTACTGATCTATCTGACTGCTGGCCAACGTCTCGCCAAACTCATTTGGCATCGGAACTCGGTCCGCTTTTGTGTACGTTGAGGTTCTTGTACTGGCCGTCGTGGTAAAGCAAAGGCGCTTTGCCACTGGCGCCGGCGTTGACGATGCTGCCGATGAAAATCGTATGGGTGCCCACTTCGCTCATCTCCCGGACCACGCATTCCAAGAAGGCCGCCGCACCATCGATGCGCGGCACCCCGTCGTCGGTCAGCGAGTGCGGGATTACACTGAACGGGTCGTCGTCCTTGGTACTGAACTTTTCGGCAATGGACTGCTGGTCATCTGCTATCACGTTGACCACAAAGGCCTGTCTGCGGGAGATGTGAGCGTGCGTGCGTGCGCTGCGATTGACCGCGATCAGCACGGTCGGCGGATCAGCACAGACGCTGCAAACCGCCGTGGCGGTGAATCCGTGCAGACCCTCGTCTTCCGTGCTGATGACTGTGACGGTGCCGGCCAGTGACCGCATCACCCGGCGAAATGTGTCGGAGTCGATGTACGCCGGCGGCGTCTCGGAGCTGATGGGTGGTGTGTCATGGATCATCTTGGGACCTCTTTGTTGCTCTGGAGCGGCTCATCTAAGGGGCTTTGTGCGTTCACGACGCAGATGCCATAGCGCTGCAGTCGGCCAAGCCCTTGCTTGGGCGCGGCATCCACGACCACGTCGATTCCTGCGTCCCTCAGGATCTGGGCTGCGATGGCGATGGCGACATCGCCCGGCTCCCGGCCGGGCTGCGGCGCGAACGTTTCGCACAACTGGAGGAAGGCCCCTCCCGAGGACATTTCGCGAACGTGGCTCATGCTGGGTGCCGTGCCCAGAACCAGCGGCACGGGCCCGTCTCCCAGGTGCAGCGAGAGCACATGGCGGCCACCGCAGACCAAGTCGTCGTAGTGCAGCAGATGCCCCTCTTGACGGCGTCGCTTGACCAAGCGTTCGTTGTGCAGCCGCCAGTCGATGAGGTCGGCGATGGTGCCAAGACGCAAATCGTGCCTGGCGCAGAACCGAACCAGGTCGGGTAGGCGGGCCATGCGACCGTCATCGAGCATGATCTCGCAGATGACCCCGGCAGGATTCAAACCGGCCAGGCAGGCCAGATCCACCGCAGCCTCGGTGTGCCCGGGCCGCACCAGAACACCGCCCCGGCGCGCGATCAGCGGAAACATGTGCCCGGGCGAGCCGATCGCATCGGCCCCGCTCTGCGGATCGATGGCTGTGGCGATGGTGTGCGCGCGGTCGGCTGCTGAGATCCCTGTCGTGATGCCCTCCCGGGCCTCGATGGACTGGGTGAACGCGGTCTGGCGCAGGCCGTGGTCGCCACTGCTGCGGCGAAGTTCCAACTCGTCTGCGCGCCCTTGCGTCAACGCCAGACAGATCAATCCGCTTGCCTGCCGAGCCATGAACGCGATGACCTCTGGGGTGGCGAACTCGGCGATGATCACGATGTCGCCCTCGTTCTCCCGGTCTTCGCTGTCGACCAGAACGACCGCTTCGCCGCGCCGGGCAGCGGCGATGACTTCCTCGATCGGGTCGACCTGCAACGGTGCCAGAGGGGTGGCATCAGGAGGGGTGGCCGTAGCGCTGAAGCCGTAGCGCGTACGGGCTGCGGCCGACCCGGGCAGCGCAAGACGATCATCTACCGCGCCGCGACTTGCATCCGATGGGCGCAAGTCAAATGCTTCATCGAGACTCCAGATTCCATCCAGCATGAATCGCCTCCACGACTCGCCTGGACTGCATCCGGGCGCCTAGCGTTGTACCGACCGTTCCAGTATAGTTGGAATCGTCGGCTATGGTATGCGTGAATTCCCTAGATGTACTGGACGTTACGCACTCCGCTGGACGCCAACGGCGGACAATCGGTTGTACCGACCGGTCAATACTCGTACAGTTTGCGGCCCCCAGTAGTCGGTTCTGACGCGAACTTCAGGCCCAGAATTTCGGCGTAGTCGCGCACCTGCTGAACGCCTAATTGCACCGGCAGGCCCGGCTCTTGCACCTCCACCACGGCGAGTGGTGAATCGCGTCGAAAGTAGAGCAGGTAGTCCGCGCGCTTGAGCTTGTCGCGCCGCACTCTGCCACCGGTGACGGTGATGCGGCCTTGGTGAAATTTCGTTCTTCGTCTATGGCCTGCGGTGCCAACGACAAGCCTGCCTCCACTGGATGCGGTGTGATGAATTCGCGGCTTGCGTCAGCTTCGGTCTGGACAGTCTCGCGGTGTGGTTCACGTTTCCAACGTGTTCCCCCAGCGTCGACCGAGGCGGGTCAATTCCCGGCGAACTCGTGCGCCACATTATCGCGTGCGGACTTGTCTGCTCGAGCAACATCATTTGGCGCGACGACTCACGCCTCACGTCCCATCGCGAACTCGAGGAGTTGTTTGTCTGTGACCTCGCCGGGCCACATTGCCGCAGCGAGCCATCGCGAAAACGAACTGGCTGCGATGCGGCTCTTCACGCCATCACGGCGCCAGGCCTTCGCAATAGGCGAGGCCAACTCGCCGACACGTTCATCTTCGAACCGTGCAATGTGCCCTGCTCGCTCTGCTTCGGGCATCTCGTCGAACAAGGACTTCGCCTCACTCGATTGGTAGTGCTGCCACTCTTCACGAAGGCGTTGAAGCCGTTCGTCCATGCTCGGGCGCGGAACGGCAACATCCGGCGCCGGCTTCCCGCCCTCCCCTTCGCCGGCGTATTGCTTCTTCAAAGCATCACGCAGGTAGGCTGCTGGTGAGTTCAGCGGCGGCAAAATCGAGTTCTTCATCCGTTGTTCGACGTGCTCAACGGCCGCGCGCAGAGCGCCTTCGTCCGTCACCGCGTATAGGTCCTGGGCATCGGTCCGCTTGAAGCCAAGGGCGATGGCGCGCTCGACCAGTTCCAGGTCGAAGACGTTCTTGGCCGAGTCACGCAGCCCGGTCAGGCTCACCTGCGGCTTGGGCAACACCCGGAACTGCAGTTCTTCAACTTTGCGGCCGCGCTTGTGCTCGACGACTTCCAGCTTGAAGTCTTCGCACAGCGTTTCCAACTCGGCGAGCGCCTTCTTGATGGTGTCGCGGTGCAGGATGCGGTAGTCGACGGTGGTGATGTCGCTGCGGCCGGTCAGGACGGAGGCCCACCAGATCACGTCCTCGCGCATGGTCAGGCGGCCTGGCGACGTGAGGTAGCGGGCGCCGAGCTCGTACAGTACGGATGCCGCGTAGCTCCGAATCTGCGAGCTGATCTCCAGAAGCACCCGGGTGTACTGAGCCGGTTTGACCAGGCGCTCACGTATAGGCTGTGGGTAGGTCCAGGTGATCGTGCAGGCCCGACCACGGCCGGGCTCGTCGATGACGACAGGTCCGAGCAGTTGAGTGGAGGTCCACTGCCGGGCCTGGCCACCGCTGGTATGCCACTCGATGGTGGTGGCCTGCATGTCGCGGATGTGCGACTTCAGCAGTTCGGTGTTGTTGGATGTAAATCTGGCGTCGTCGATCAGTTCGGACAGCAAAATCGAGTAGCTGGGCTTTTCGACACCCTGCTGCTGCGCGTGGTAGAGGAAGACGTTGTAGATGCGCCTGGACAGCAGCGTGAGCTTTCCGCGCTTCGGTCTGATAGCAATGGCCTCGTTCGCCTTGGAGACTGCTTGGTCCTCCGTGCGTGTTGCCACCTCCGCCGACCTCGGTGATTTAACTTTGGTTGTGATCTGTCGTGGCTCGTCAGCCTCCTGTTGCTCCATCGGAACCCTTCCTGAATCTCTGTTCAACCATCTTCGTTTTGTATTGTGATTTTGTCAATTCACAGTAAAAGAGCAACGTGCCGCAGGCACGGCCTTGAGGATTTGAAAATAGACACTTGAAGACTTGAAGAGTTGGTCAGCAGGAAAAGAGTTATACGGCAAGGACTTAGGGTGATTCTTCCGAGTGGATATGGGGTAGTCGCGGAGAGTTTTTGTGGATCTGGGGCTGTGGATATGGGGTAGTGAGGCCCGGAAGTGGAGAGTTTTTGGGGATGTTGGTGAGTGGACTTGGGGATCTGCCGGTTTGGTACGATCAAAATGCTCAATTTGGTACGACTTAAAGCTGGCTTGGGCCTGATACGACCCTGGCCGGCCCCGAGGTACCCCAAAGCTCCTCACAGTTCGGGCCGGGCGCGTGGGTGGACCCCCAAAGACTCTCACTGATCGCGGAAGCGTCTTGTGCCTTTTGGATGCTTCACTCTCGTGCCGCTGAAATTTACCGAGTCTCTGTTTTTCGATAAACTAGACGAATTGTGTCGAATGAGAGTCTAGCGTGGCAACTGCGGCACCTTCTACTTCACCGCTCGAGGGTGCTGGCAACCAGGTTGCCACTCCCGACCCTTCGCCGGCAGCTGCGCCGCGGGCTGTGATCGATATGGCCAGGATCCAGGCCCTTGCGACTCGCGCTGCGAGCATGGTGGAGCAGATACGCTCCCGGCTGCTGGCGCCTGAAGCCCGAAAGATTTCGCCGCTCTACTCTGCTTCTCAGATTGCGACCCTGTGTGGCGTCGACAAGGCGCATGTCAACTATCGCATTTCGAAGGGCGACCTGCCTTCGGGCAAGTTGACTCCGACGGGTGGGAAGCGCGAGTTCACGCTCGCTGAGGCGCGCCAGTGGACCCGCACCTATCGGATGGAGAAGATGCGCCCGGCTGGCCAACGAGCGATCTGCATTGCAGTCGCGAATTTCAAAGGGGGCGTGTCTAAAACCACCAGCGCAATGATCCTTGCGCAGGGCCTGAGCCTGCGTGGTCATCGCGTGCTGGCCATCGACACCGACCCTCAAGGTTCACTGACCACACTGCACGGAGTCCTCCCTGAGGCTGAAGTGACGGAGGAGATGACGATTTCGCCTCTCTGCCACGGCACATCAGGCGACATCACGCCGGCGATCCGCTCAACCTACTGGGATGGGATTGACTTGGTTGCGGCGGCGCCCTTCCTGTTCAATGCAGAGTTCTCCCTCCCCGCTAGGCAGATGAATGCGCCTGGTTCGCGTTTTTGGGATGTTCTGAATCAAGGGTTGGAGCCAGTACGGGACCTGTACGACGTCATCGTCATCGATACACCGCCTGCCCTTTCCTACGTCACGATCAACGGACTTTGGGCAGCGGATGGGATCGTTGTTCCGGTGCCGCCATCGGGGCTGGACTTCGCCAGTTCGGCGCAGTTCTGGTCCCTGCTGGCTGATCTTGGCGGCAACCTGGACAGTCAGGAGCAGGCAGGGGTTCGCAAGATATTTGACTTCCTGCACGTGCTGCTCAGCCGGGTGGACCAAGCCGACGCTGCCTCGCCCGCGGTGCGGCAGTGGATCCAGGCAACGTATGGCGAGTTCGTCCTACCGGTGGAGATTCCGAAGACGTCGGTGACCAGCAACAAGGCAGCGGAATTCGCGACGGTTTATGACGTGCAGAAGTACGACGGGTCAGCCAAGACTTACAAGCGCGCAGTGGACGCTTACGACCGATTCGTCGACCTGATCGAAGAATCTGTCGTCGAGGCGTGGCGCGCGCGACGAGGGGCATCATGAACTGGCTCAAGTCTGGCAACCGGGTTGCCAGCGCGCTCGAAGTAGGTGTCTGCCTGAATATCGTGGCAACCTGGTTGCCACACTGCGCAGCCGCTGCGGATAACCGCCAAATTCATAGCGACGACCCGCGAAATGAACTGAGATTGGAAGAAGGAAGGGCCCTGCAATGAGTACGAAGTCGAAGCTCTTGGCGATGACCGAAAACTTGCAGCTGCCGTCGGAGGTTCCGCCAGCATGGCCAGCGACAGAAGCAACGCCATCCGCAGTTGCGACAACGGCTGACGGAGCTCAGCAGCCCACGAAGTTCCCACCGGTAACCCCGGGGCCGATTGCAAGAACAGGCCCGGGTCAGATGTTGCAGTTTCGCGGACAGATGCTTGCTGTCGAGGGCGAGCTTGGAAAGCTGCGCGACCAGCTGAAGGAGCATGAAGGCTCGACACCGACCAAGAAGCTCGACCCGCAGAACGTCTTGCCCAGCCGATGGGCCAACCGGCACCCCGACTCGTTCAACACAGTGGAGTTCGCAAGGCTCGAGCAGGACATCGAGTTGGCCGGTGGAAACGTCCAACCGATCTCGGTCCGATCATTGACCAATCAGCCCGGGAAATACGAAATCGTCTTCGGGCATCGGCGCCACCGTGCCTGCAGCGAGCTGGGCATCCCCGTGCTTGCCACCATCGATACGAGCGCGGTCTCCGACCACGACTTGTTCTCAGCGATGGATCGCGAGAACCGCGAGCGCGCCGATCTGTCACCCTTCGAGCAGGGCACGATGTACCGCCGCGCGCTTGACGAAAAGCTCTACCCGTCCAACCGCCGACTGGCCGAAGCGCTTGGCGTCTCCCACACGTGGGTGGCAAACGTCCTGCTGGTGGCGGACCTCCCGGCCCCGGTTGTCGAGTGCTTCCGGTCTGCGCTGGATATCCAGCACCGCCACGCCAAGATGATCGCTACGGCGCTCGAGGTCGACAGGAAGGCAGTGCTGCGGCGCGCCGAAAAGCTTCGCGCTTTAGAACGACCGAGAACGGCGACGGCCGTCGTTTCGGCGCTGGTCGGTGCGTCCACGGAGACCGCAGAACCGACCCACCAACCGCTAGAAGTTGAAGGCAGACAAGTGGGTCGTTGGTCAAAGGACAGGGCAGGGCGGTTGAGCATCCAGATCGACTCTGCCCACCTCGACGATGACGGCCGCCTTGTCGTGCTGAAGTTGATCGCGGCAGCCCTGAAGCGCTAGCTTCGCGAGCACTGGCAACCTGGTTGCCAACGGTTCCGGATCGGCTGATACTGAGCGCCGCCACCTGCCAGCGCGCTGCTCTACAGTGGGCGACGCCATCACCCAACCTACTCAGGGCCGGACAACCTGCATGCTGAGGCGCGTCACTGAGGCCATCAAAGTCGGTACGTCGCAAGCGCCGACCTACTGCCGCCGTGGACAACTCTGCACCGATGTCAGGCACGAAGGCCTCCATTTATAGAAACTACTTCGGTGTTCGGACAA
>CANJKD010000012.1 GCA_947474415.1 Burkholderiales bacterium
CTAAGTCGTTGATTCCATTGAAGGTGACGGGGCCAAATGACAAACTCGGGCTAACGCCTTGTTGATGTTCCATCGCTGCCGGTCAGCGCAGTCTTGGAACGTGGCCCGCAACGACTCGACATCGTCGGCGGCAAGGCCCGACAGTCGGAACCCCGCTTCCATCGAGCCGAACAACGCAGCCGTGAGCCCTTCGACTGCCGCGCAGCCCTGACCGCCCCGGCCAAAGTGATTCGCCACGGTCGGGCCAATGAACATCATGTACTTGTCGGCCTCAATGGCGCACGCCAGTAGGTGCGCCATCGCCGGGCCGTGCGTAGCCGCGACCGCTTCGAGCGCAGCATGGTTCGCCGCGTGTGTGTCGAGCCCGTCTTGAGCGATCTGCGCAAGGGCCAGCTTCTTTGCTGGTGGTCGGGTTCGTCATGGCGGCAGTCTGCGGCATGGTTGGCGAACGCGCAACAGCGGGTCAGGCGGTGCCACTTGGGGGCCGGTCACGCGGTACAAAACCGTGTACCCGTGGCTACATGGCAACAGTCAATGAAAAAAGGGCTAGAAGCCTGTGCCTCTAACCCGTTGATTTCATTCGAATTTCTTGGTGGCCTGGGGCGGAATCGAACCACCGACACGCGGATTTTCAATCCGCTGCTCTACCAACTGAGCTACCAGGCCTTTAGCCCATGATTATAGGCGAGGCGGCCGCAGGCCCTCAAATGCCGTTGCCTCGACGGTTGCGCGAGAGGTCAACGCCCAGTTGCTTCAGCTTGCGATACAGGTGGGTGCGCTCCAGGCCGGTCTTTTCGGCAACGCGGGTCATGCTGCCATGTTCCTGCGCGAGGTGGAACTCGAAGTAGCTCTTCTCGAACGCGTCGCGCGCCTCGCGAAGCGGGCGGTCGAGGTCGAATCTCTGTTCCGACTGCGGCCCGAGCATCAGCGGCGTGACGGACAGCATCGCGCCGCCCGTCATGGCCGACTCGACCGTCAGGTGCATGTCGCTGGTGTGGTTGCCCGAATGCGGCGTCGCCGCGTTGCGAAGGGCGGGCTTGGCCAGGCCTTGCTCCACCGCGCGCAGCAACTTCTGCAGCGTGATGGGCTTTTCAAGAAACGCCATCGCGCCGACCTTGGTGGCCTCGACGGCGGTGTCTATCGTGCCGTGGCCGCTCATCATGATGACGGGCATGGTCAGCATCGCGGTGGCGCCCCACTCCTTCAGCAGCGTGATGCCATCGACATCGGGCATCCAGATGTCGAGCAGCACGAGATCGGGACGCATGCGCTCGCGGCAGGCGCGGGCCTGGGCGGCGTTTTCGGCCAGTTCGATCGTGTGGCCTTCGTCGGCAAGGATCTCGGACAGCAGGGCTCGAATGCCCAGTTCGTCGTCAACAACAAGAATGGTGGCCATGGATGCTCAGTGCGCGCGGAGGTCGGCGGTTGCCGCGATGGCATGTGCACCATCGGCCGGGGCGAATCGTGCGAATGATAGCGAGACTTGCGCACCCCGCACGATCCAGCCAATGCCGGCCGTCACCGAAACGCGATCATCGGCGCCGAGGTTCGCGATACGAACCCGCGCGCCATGCTCGTCGGCGATCTTCTTCACCACCGCCAGGCCCAGGCCGGTGCCCTTGGACTTGGTGGTCACGTAGGGCTCGAACGCGCGCTTGAGCACCTTGTCGGAAAAGCCCGGGCCGTTGTCGATGACGTGCAGCCGCACCACGCGGGGCTCGCCCTGTTCGGTGCGCGCCACTTCGGTGACCACGCGCACCCGGCCATCGGCCTGGTCGGCCACGGCGTCGAGCGCGTTCTGCACCAGGTTGTGGATCACCTGGCGCAGCTGCGTGCTGTCGCCCACAATGGCGGGCAGCGCAGCCGCCAGGTCGGCGTGCAGGCGGCCAGTTTCCTGCGCGCTGCCATACAGGCCGAGCACCTCGATGACGAGGCTGTTCAGCTCCAGCGCCACCATCTGCGCGGCCGGCAGGCGGGCGTAGTCGCGGAACTCGTTGACCAGCGTCTTCATCGCCTGCACCTGGTTGACGATGGTGTCCACCGAGCGAGCGAGCATCGCCTGATCGGTGCCTTCCAGCTTCGGGCCGAGCTTGTGCTGCAGGCGTTCAGCTGACAGCTGGATCGGCGTGAGCGGGTTCTTGATCTCGTGCGCGAGCCGCCGGGCCACTTCGCTCCAGGCCTCGCTGCGCTGTGCGGAGACGAGTTCGGTGATGTCGTCGAACACCATCAACAGCGCGTCGTTCGGCATCGAGGCACCGCGGACCAGCAGCGTCACGGAATCGCGGTCGCGGCCGTCGAGGCCTTGGGTCTGCAGTTCGAACGAGTCTTGCCACTGGGCGCGCTCGCCGGCCTCGGGGCTGCTGCGGTGCAGATCGAAGCGGCGGTCTACGGCCAGCGCGAAGGCCTCGAGGCCGGGCACGTCGGTCAGCCGCTGGCCGCAGTAGGCCGATAGCGGTAGCTTCATGATGCGCGTGGCGCCGGGGTTCACGGTGTCGATGCGGCCGTTGCGGTCGAACACGATCACGCCGGCGCTCAGGTTGTCGAGAATGGTCTGCAGGTTGGCGCGCGCGCCCTCCACTTGCACGACGCTGCGCTGCGCCAGGGCGCGCGCTTCGGCAAGTTGAGTAGTCATGTCGGCGAACGAACGGGTCAGGCCGGCGAGCTCGTCGCGCGAGGCGAACACCGCCTTGCTGCTCAGGTCGCCCTCGGCCACCTGGCGCATGCCATCGGCCAGCAGCAGCAGCGGCTGCGCGAGCTGGTTGCTGAGGGCAACCGCCAGCAGCAGTGCGCCGAACACGGCCAGCACGAGCGCCAGCGTGAGCGTGCCGATGTACATCTTGCGCAGCCCGCCACGCGCCAGTGCGCGCTGCTGGTATTCGCGGTAGGCGGTCTGCACGGCCAGCGCGTTGGCGGCCAGCGTGGGAGGCAGCAACTGGGTCACGACAAGGTAGCGCTCTTCCTCGACAAGCTCGAAGGTGGCGGTCGGGATGAAGGCAACCGCACGGACGCGGGCCGCGCCCGCACCACTGGCGGTGGCGTCTTCGTCGAGCCCGGCCAGCTCGCTGACGACACGGCCGTTGCGCGCCTGGCGCAGCATCGACAGCGCGGGCCGCGCGGGCATCAGCCGCGCCGACGTGCCGCCGGTGGTCAGGACCGTCTGGCCGGCCGCGCCGACGATGGCGATCTCTTGCGCCACGAGTTGCTCGCGCAGGCGCTCCAGCGCGAGCGGTTGCGCGGCGCCGGGCGTGTCGCCCAACCGCTCGGCCGCGCGGCGGGTCTTGGCCGTCACATCGCCCACCACTGCGTCGAGCGTGCCCTTGCCGAGCTTCAGGCCGGCATCGAGCGCGGTCTCGACCTTGACGTCGAACCAGCTCTCGATGCTGCGCGACACGAATTGGTAGCTCACCGTGTAGATCAACACGCCCGGCACCACGCCGACGAGCGCGAAGATGGCGGCCAGCTTGAGCAGCAGGCGGCTGCCGAACTTGCCGCGCCGCACCCGCACCAACAGGCGCACACCGGCCACGCCGATGACCAGCAGCAGCACGGTGGCCACCGTGACATTGACCCAGAACAGCCAGACGTAGTGGCGTTCGTAGAGCGTCGGGTTGTTGGTCGCGATCGACAGCAGGAACGCCAGCACCAGCCCGGCACCGGTGGCAGCGAAGGTGGAAACGATCCACGCCCAGCGCGAGGCTTTGGTCATCCTGGAGAGCCTCGGGCGCCGCCAGCGCCGGGTGAGCGCCGGCGCGCTCGCGAGAGGCTGGCGAAGGCATTCCGGCATGCAAGCCGGAGGGCAGGAGCGAAGCGGCGTGGGAGCACTCAGTTGATCTTTTGCTTGCGCTGCACCGACAGCGCCCAGTCGGTCTGGCCGCCGATACCGATCTGCATCGGCCGCGGCAGCAGCGAAGTGTCGAGCCGGTAGCTGAACTCGGCATAGTGGCGGCTGCCTTCCTCGACCTGGCCGGGCTCGGCGATCTTCCAGCGTGCGCCTCGGCTGATGGCGGCGAACGCTTCCTCGCGCGTGTCGTAGTTCTGGCTGCGGCCGGCGAACGTCACACGGTAGGTGGACGTGAGCGGCTGGAACACGATGCGCCAGATGCGCACGGCATGCGCAACGCGCAGGTCGCGCCAGTACCAGCGCTCGCGGAACACCTCGGCCTCGGCCACGAAAAAAAGCGGCACGGCCTTGCTCAAGGTATCGTCGACACTCCGCGACAGGTCGAAATTCACGGCGTAACTGAGCAGCACGCCCTCTTCGTTCTGGACCAGGGCGAAGCTGCTCAGTTCCGGCTCTGCGGCATGAACCGGCGCCACAGCGCACAGGCCGGCCGCAAGGAAAACCAGCACCCACACGGCCCGCAGGTACCACGGCAGCGCTTTGCGGCCCGCGCGAAGCTTCGCGCGGGGCCTGGCCAAGCCTTGGGGTCTTGCCGCGCTGTGCATGGGCTGTATCAGGCTCGGTTCGGGTCCGGTCGTTTCAAATCGGCGATCATTCCTTGGCGATCAGGGCATGGAAGAAGCCGTCCATGGCTGTGCCATCTGCGCTCGCCGATGCCTCGGCATCATTGTCGGGCAGCGGCAGCAGGTGGCCGGGCGATGGCGGGCTGAAGGCCATGCTGGCGTCGGCCCGGCGTTGCAAAAAAGCGTCGATGCGGTCCTGGCCTTCGGCCCGGAACACCGAACAGGTGCAGTAGAGCAGGCGGCCGCCCGGCTTGAGCAGTGGCCAGAGGGCGTCCAGCAGCCGGGCTTGGGTGGCGGCCAGCGCCGCGATGTCGGTGCTGCGACGCAACCAGCGCACATCCGGGTGGCGGCGCACGATGCCCGAGGCGCTGCACGGCGCGTCGAGCAGGATGGCGTCGAACGGTGTGCCGTCCCACCAGGCCGCAGGGTTGCCGGCGTCGGCCGCATGCGACCGAGCGCTCAGGCCGAGACGGGCCAAGGTGTCGCGCATGCGCGGCAGGCGAGCGGGGTCGCTGTCGATCGCCAGCACGTCGAGGTCGGCCAGCTCCAGCAGATGCGCGGTCTTGCCGCCAGGGGCGGCGCAGGCATCGAGCACGCGGGCGCCCGGCTTCAGCCAAGGCGCGGTCTCTTCGGCACCACCCGGTGCAGCCCCGATCAACAAGGGCGCGGCCAGCTGCGCGGCGGCATCTTGCACCGACACATCGCCCTGCGCGAAGCCGGGCAGCTGCGTCACCGGGCAAGGCTGTTCAAGCACCACGGCTTGCGGGCCGACGATGCGGCACGCCATGCCCTGCCCGGCCAACCGCGCGGCATAGGCAGCCGTGCTGCCATGTCGAGCGTTGACGCGCAGCGTCATCGGTGCGCGCTGGTTGTCGACATCGAGGATGGCCTGCCAATGTGTCGGCCAGTCGCCCTTGAGTCGCGTAATCCACCACGCCGGGTGGTTGAAGCGGGCCAGCGGGTCGCGCAGTGCCGCCGCCACGAGCGCGTCGCGCTCGCGCAGGAAGCGCCGCAGTACCGCGTTGACGAAGGCGGCGCTGGGCTTCGCGCGCTGGCGCGCCGCATCGACCGCCTGATCGACCAGCGTGTGCTCGGCATACGGCGCCTCTCCATGCGCCTGGGCCTGCGGCCAGAGCAGCGCCAGCGCGGTCAGCAGCAGCGCATCGACCGCCGGCGGCGGCGCCTTGGGCGCCAGCAGCACGCGCAGCACCTGCGCGGCGCCGAGCCAGCGCAGCGCGTGGAAGCTCAGGGCCTGTGCACCGGGACGCGCAGCCGCCGGGCAACGGGCCAACGCCGCATTCAGCGACTGGCCGGCCCGCACCGCCTGAACCGCATCGGCGGCGTGGTTCAACAACCGGGCCAGCGGCAAGGAGGTGCCGGGCGACGGGAGCACCGGAAAGGACGGGGACGGGGTGGATGCATTCACCGCACGCAGTCTACGGTCTGCACCCTGGCCGCTCGCAGCCAAAGCCCTGCTGCGTTACCCTTGAAGGCTGTGAAGCACGGAAGGCAGCGCATGCGCAGCGAAAATCTGACCCCTATTTTCAGAACCGAAGAAGACTTGTCTCGGCTCGCGGCATCTGAACGCATCCGCTACCGGCTGGTGGGCGCGCAATGCCGCTTCCATGCGAACGACAACATCTCGGCCTTCATCGCGGAAGGCGAGATCGACGAACTTCGCAGCGAGGTCGAGGCAAAGATGCAGGAGGTGCTGCGGGCCCTCGTGATCGACACCGACAGCGACCACAACACGAATGAAACGGCCAAGCGCGTCGCCAAGATGTTCCTGACCGAGGTGTTCCGCGGCCGCTATGTGCCCATGCCTGCCGTCACCGAATTCCCGAACGCCTCGCGCCTGAACGAGCTGATGATCGTCGGCCCGATCAAGGTGCGCAGCGCCTGCTCGCACCACCTGTGCCCGATCATGGGCAAGGTGTGGATCGGCATCCTGCCGAACGAACACTCGAACCTGATCGGCCTGAGCAAGTACGCGCGCATCTGCGAATGGGTCATGAGCCGCCCGCAGATCCAGGAAGAGGCGGTCACAATGCTCGCCAACGAACTGCAGGAGCGCGTCAAGCCCGACGGCCTGGCCATCGTGATGGAGGCCAACCACTTCTGCATGCATTGGCGCGGCGTGAAAGACGACGAATCGATGATGACGAACAGCGTGATGCGCGGCGCGTTCCTGAAGGACGCCAACCTGCGCCGCGAGTTCCTTTCGTTGCTCAGCAAGAAGACCTAAGAGGAGCTGACATGCTCGTCCGACTGATGTATTCCAGCCGCGCGGCCGAACCGGTGCGCCCCGAAACCCTGAACGCGATCCTCAAACAATCGACCAACAACAACCCTGGCGTGGGCGTAACCGGTGTGCTGTGTTTTTCCGGAGACATCTTCCTGCAGGTGCTCGAAGGTGGCCGCTCGCAGGTCAGCAAGCTCTACAACCGTATCGCGCAAGACCCGCGTCACAGCGAGGTGGTGCTGCTCAGCTACGAAGAGATCGACGAGCGCTGCTTCTCCGGCTGGGCCATGGGCCAGGTCAACATGAGCCGCTTGAACCCTGCCCTGCTGTTGAAGTATTCCGAAGCGGCGGTGCTCGACCCCTACACGGTGTCGGGCAAGGTGTCGATGGCGCTGTTCAACGAACTTGTCGCCACCGCCTCGGTGATGTGCCTGCCGTGAACCCGAGGGCCGGTGCCTTCTGCGGGTCGGCGCCCACGGGTCTCACTGCGACCCCGCCGCCTTCTTCGCGGCAGCTTTCTTCGCGGCGGCCGGAACGCGCGGCGCGCGCGGCTCGAACTCGAAGCTGACCTTTCCTTCCTTCTTGTCGTAAGCCAGGCGCGCCTTGAACTTGCGGCGTGTCTTGTTCGAGACGAAGCCTTCGAGCAGTTCGGTTTTGCCGGTTTCGAGCAGCTTGCTCATCTGCTCCCGCGCCACCGGTTGCTGCAGGATTATCTTGCCGCTCTTGAAATCGCACGTCACGTTCGCGCCAACCGCGTGCTCGCACAAATAGCTGCTCCCGTGCTCGAACACATGGCCCTGGTCTTTCGGGCAGACACCCAGGCTCTCCTGGCCCGAGAAGTCGATCGGCTCCCCGGATGCGCCGTCCTTCTTCGCGTCTTCGCCGAAATCGAACTCGAGTTTCCAGTTCTTGAGCTCGTCGTCGAAGGCGAGCTTCAGCTCGGCGGTGAACGGCCAACCCGCTTTGGAGCGGAAGCCTTCGAGCGGGCCGATCTGCTTGTCGGCCAGGAATTTCTCGACCTCGTCGAGCTCGAAGGCACGGCTGCCGGGGATCTTGCTGATGCTGAAGCCGCAGCCCTCGGTGGCCCCGGCCGTTCCGGTGCAGGCGAAGCGCCGGTAGTTTTCCTTCACCACCCCGCCGCAGTTCGGGCAGGGGGCGTTCAGCGTCGCGTAGTCGCCGGGGATCGTGTCGCGGTCGTATTCCTTGGCCTTACGCACAATGCGCTCGGCCATCTGCGCGATCTCGGCCATGAAGGTCTCGCGTTCCAGCTTGCCCTTCTCCATCTCCGACAATTGATATTCCCAGTTGCCGGTCAGCTCGGGCTTGGTCAGGTCTTCCACGCCCAGGCCGCGCAGCAGCGTCATCAGCTGGAAGGCCTTCGCGCCGGGCACCAGCTGGCGCTCTTCACGGTGGATGTACTTCTCGTAGATCAGCCCTTCGATGATGGCCGCACGCGTGGCCGGCGTGCCCAGGCCTTTCTCTGACATGGCCACGCGCAGTTCGTCGTCGTCGATCAGCTTGCCGGCACCTTCCATCGCGCTGAGCAGCGTGGCCTCGGTGTAGCGCGCGGGCGGCTTGGTCTTGAGCGCGTTCACGGCCACGGCTTCGGTGCGCACGATCTCGCCCGGCGCCACCGCCACCAGGTTGGCGTCTTCGTCCTGCGCCTCGCGGCCGTACACCGCGAGCCAGCCGGGCTTGACCATCACCTTGCCGTTGGTCTGGAACTTGTGCTCCTTCGCTTGCCCGGCCACCTCAACCTTGACGGTGGATATCCGCGTCGTCACCATGAACTCGGCCGAAGGGAAGAACACGGCGAGGAAGCGCTTCACCACCATGTCGTAGAGCTTGGCCTCGATCTCGCTCAGGCTCTTCGGCGCCTGCAGCGTCGGGATGATCGCGAAGTGGTCCGAGACCTTCGCGTTGTCGAAGATGCGCTTGTTCGGCTTGACATAGCCCTCCTTGAGCGCCGTCTTCGCGTGCGCCGCCAGGGCGCGCAGCGGGCCCGGCATGTCTTCCGTCGAGATCATCTTCATCGTCTGCTTGACGACATCGACATAGTCTTCCGGCAAGGCCTTGCTGTCGGTCCGCGGGTAGGTCAGCACCTTGTGCTTCTCGTACAGCGCCTGGGCGATGCTGAGCGTGGTCTTGGCGCTGAAGCCGAGCCGCGAGTTGGCCTCGCGCTGCAGCGTCGTCAGGTCGTACAGGCCGGGCGCGCTTTGCGTGCTGGGCTTGGCTTCCTCGGTCACGCTGGCGGGCTGGCCGCGCGCGGCTTGTGCGATGGCCTGCGCGTCGCGTTCGTTCCAGATGCGGTCGGCGCGCTGTTCAGGATCGTCCGGGTTCTTCTTCCACGTCGGCTCGAACCACTTGCCTTCGTATTCACCCGCCTGCGCGGCGAAGTTGGCCTTGATCTCCCAGTAGTCGCGCGAGACGTGCCTGCGGATCTTCTCTTCGCGCTCGACCATGATCGACAGCGTGGGTGTCTGCACCCGGCCCACGGTGGTCAGGAAGAAGCCGCCGTCGCGCGAGTTGAAGGCAGTCATCGCGCGTGTGCCATTGATGCCCACCAGCCAGTCGGCCTCGGAGCGGCAGCGTGCTGCGTCGGCCAGCGGCAGCATCTGCTTGTCGGTGCGCAGATGCTCGAAGCCATCGCGGATCGCGGCCGGCGTCATGCTCTGCAGCCACAGCCGCTTCACCGGGTGCTTGCTTTTGCTGTACTGCTGGATCAAACGGAAGATCAGCTCGCCCTCGCGGCCCGCGTCGCAGGCGTTGATGATCTCGCTCACGTCCTTGCGTTTGACGAGCTTGACGATGGCGCTCAGCCGGCCCTTGCTCTTGTCGATCGGGTTCAGGTCGAAGTGCGGCGGAATCACCGGCAGGTTCGCGAAGCTCCACTTGCCGCGCTTCACGTCGAACTCTTCCGGCGCCTTGATTTCCAGCAGGTGGCCAACCGCCGAAGTGACGAGGTATTGCTCGCTCTCGAAATATTCGTCGTGCTTGTCGAACTTGCCGGCGCTGGGCGTCAGCGCTCGCACGATGTCCTGGGCGACCGAGGGCTTCTCGGCAATGATCAATGACTTGCTCATGTTTCTTTCTTCGTTCCTTCCGCGGCCATGGAGATGGGCAGCCGCACGTCAATACAATCCGGGTCTCGCGCGCACGCCTGCACGCGCGCGCCCCCATGAAATCAATGTACCCAAAGAATCCGATGCCGCAAGCCAGCGCCGCCACCGATCCTTCGCCGCTCTCCCCGAAGGCCTTGCCAAAGGCATCGCCCAAGGCATCGGCCGCACCCAAGAGCGGTGGGCGACGCCTGCAGGTGCGGGTCTCGGGCATCCACGGCAAGGGTGTGTTCGCGGTCGCGCCCATCGCGCGCGGCGCGCTTGTCATCGAATATACCGGCGAGGTCATCACCTGGACGGAAGCACTGCGCCGCCACCCGCACGACCCTGCAAACCCGGACCATACCTTTTACTTCCATGTCGATGACAAACACGTGATCGACGGCAAGCACACAGGCAATTCGGCGAAGTGGATCAACCATGCCTGCGCAGCCAACTGCGAGGCCGAAGAAGTCGACGGCCGCATCTTCGTGAAGGCCTTGCGTGCCATCAATCCCGGCGAAGAACTGAACTACGACTACGGCCTGGTGCTCGACGGCCGGCACACGCCGAAGGTCAAGAAGCAGTTCGAATGCCGTTGCGGCTCGAAGCGCTGCCGCGGCACCATGCTCGCGCCGAAGCGGTAACCCGCCCATGCAGGCAGCGCACATGGCTGAACCAGCGCCGCCCCTGGCATGGGGCGCGGAAGCCCTGTGGCAGCAGCTCGCGCCGCTGTTGCCGGGCTTGAGCGTCGAGGTGCTGCACACCACCGCCTCCACCAATTCCGCCTTGCTCGAACGGGCCAGGGTGCTGCCCGAGAACCGGCGCGACGGGGGTAACGTGGTGGTTCGCCGCAGCGTCGAGAGCGGGGCCTTTGGGCGCCGTGCGGCCGACTTGCAACCCTGCCTTCTGATCGCAGAACACCAGAGCGCTGGCCGGGGTCGCCAGGGCCGCACCTGGAAGTCGGTGCCCGGCGCATCGCTCACCTTCTCGCTTGGCCTGCCGCTGGCACTGACCGACTGGTCGGGCATGTCGCTGGCCGTGGGCGCGGCCTTGTGCGATGCCCTCGACCCGCCGCAGGCACGCAGCGCCCAACCTGGCGCGCCGCGCCTGGGCCTGAAATGGCCGAACGACCTGTGGCTCGTCGATGCCGCCGGCGCCGGCCGCAAGCTCGGTGGCATCCTGATCGAAACCGTGGCGGCCGGCGCGCAACGGCTGGCGGTGATCGGCATTGGCCTGAACGTGCTGCCCTTCGCCGCTACCGATGTCAACACCGGCTTCGCAATGCTGGGTGAACTTGATGCCGGCGCCACCGCGCCCGCGGTGTTGGCGCGCATCGCCCTGCCGCTAGTGCAGGCCCTGAAGCGCTTCGAGCAACAAGGCTTCGCGGCGTTTGCGCAGGCCTTCGCGGCACGTGACCTGCTGTACGGGCGCGAAGTGCGCACCACGCTCGCCGATGTGCCGCACGGCGTGGCGCGGGGTGTCTCGGCGCAAGGTGGGCTGCGCGTGGAAACGCCGGCCGGCGTGGTCACGGTGAGCAGCGGTGAAGTCAGCGTGCGGCTCGACGGGCCCGTGATGTCGGCTGCCACATGAGGCACGCGGCACGCATGCCGCCGCTCATGCGCTGCGCCGCATGCTGAGGGCACTTGTCATTGCCTTGCTGCTGGCCAACGCGGCGTTCTTCGCGTGGACGCAGGGTTGGCTCGACACCGTCGTCGGGGTGCGCTCCATCGGCGACCGCGAGCCGGAGCGGCTGTTGCGCCAACTCCGCCCGGAAACAATACGCATCGTGCCGGACACCGCAGTGTCTGTGGCACCGCCACCTGCCTGCCTCGAAGCCGGCCCGTTCGCGCCGGCCGAGATCGCCGTCGCCGAGGCCGCATTGCGCTCGGCCCTGCCGAACACCCCGGCAGGCACCTGGCTGAGCCTGAAGACCGAGCAGCCCGGCGCCTGGATCGTCTACATGGGCAAGTACCCGAACCGAGAGTTGCAGGCCCGGAAGCAGGAAGAACTCGCGCGCCGCAAGCTCACATTCGAGGAAGTGAACAGCCCGGCCGAGCTGGACCCTGGCTTGTCGCTCGGCCACTTCGAAGAACGCGCAGCGGCCGAGCAGGCGCTTGCGCAATTCACACTGCAAGGCATACGCACCGCCAAGGTGGTTGAGCTCGCGGCGCCCGCCAGCAGCTTCCGGCTGCGCGTGGAACGGGCCGACGCGGCACTTGCCTCACAGCTCGCCGAGCTGAAGGCGGATGCCCTGCTCGGCAAGCCCTTCGCGGCCTGCGCGAAAGCGCCTTGATGGGCCGCTGACCCTGGGCTGATCGGCCTTGGGCAGTTGTTCGGCAGTTAGCCTCTCAGGCGGCCTTGCGACCCGGCCGTGGCGTGACCACCCAGACGCCGATCACCGACGCCAGCCAGCCCAGCAGCCAGCCGAGTTCCATGGCGCCGCCACCTGACGACGCGGGCGGCGCCGCAGCAACCGTGAGCGTCGTGCTGGTCGTGGCGCTCTGGCCGGTGCTGTCGGTCACGGTCAGGCAGACGGTCACGGTACCGGCGCCGCTCGTCGCCAAGGTCGTCGTGGCGGCGTTGGTGGGGCCGCTGAAGCTCGCGATCGCAGCGCCGCTGATGACAACCCATTGGTAGGTCGCGATCGTGCCGCCGGCCAGTGCATGCGAGCCTGAGCCGTCGAGGGCGACGGCTGTTCCGGCGACCGGCGAAGAAGGCGTCGCTGCACTGCTGGCCGACGTGGCATCGACCGTCAACGTCGTGCTTGTCGTGTCACTCTGGCCCGTGCCGTCGGTCACCGTCAGGCTCACGGTGACGTTGCCCACGTCACTGGTCACCACAGTTGCGGTCGGGGCGTTGGTCGCGCTGCTGAAGCTGGCAATGGCGCCACCACTGGTGATCGCCCATTGGTATTTCGTGATCGGCTGGCCTGTGACGGCGTGCGACACCAGGCCGCTGAGCGTGACGGGCACCCAGGCCACCACTGA
>CANJKD010000013.1 GCA_947474415.1 Burkholderiales bacterium
GCAGCGCCATGAAGAAGCTTTTGAAGTCGCGCTTCAGCGGCTTGCCCGGCAGCAGATCTTCGAAGCCGCTGATGCGGCGGCTCCAGCCCGGCCGGAGCAACTGCTGGCTGACGAAGGCCTGCAGCGCCTGCACCGGGTTGAACAGGCGCAGCCGGTTCGGCGGCAGCACCAGCAGCGGCAACGCGCAGGCTTCGTCGTGCGGCAGCGCCTCCAGGAAGCTGCAGAGCACGGCAACGCGGGCCCACTGTTCGGCCGTCAGGCCGTGCAGTTCACGCGGCGCCTCGGCCGTCAGGCCGTGCAGTTCACGCGGCGCCTCGGCCGTCAGGCCGTGCGGTTCACACGCCTTGTCAGCAGCCAGCCCGGCCTCGATCTTCTGGATGCATTGCAGCGCGTCACGGAAACCGTGCGCCGCCTTCGCGTGGTTCGCCTTGGTGCTCATCACCGCGAGGTTGCCGGCAGCGTAGCCGGCGTCGTTGCGCACGCGGTCGACCGACGCATCGCTCGCCGAAAGCAGGGCGCTCGAAAGCGCCACCCGGGTGATCGGGCAATGGCCGACGTCGATCTGCTGCAGGTAATTGGGCGTGACCTGCACCAGCTCGACGCTGCGCCCGCGCAACCAGGCGTGCAGACGCAATTGCAGCCACTTGCGCACATGCCGGGTGGCAGCCAATGTGCGCGTGCCGAAGGCGGCCTGGCCCGCCAGCAGGCCGTTGCGCAGCGGCGAAGGCTCTTGCGCATACGGGGCGGGCGGGGTGACGCGGTAGTGGGCGTAGTCCCAGCCCAGCTCGAAGCCGAGGTGCTCGTGGGCGCTCAGGCCGTCGGGCGCACGGCGGCGGGCCGGGTGCGCCGGAACAGCGGGTTGGGGAAAGCCGGTTTGCAGTTCGACGAGGTTCAGCATGGTCATCGGAAGCTCCTGTGGGTTCGCCGCAAACGGCTCGCAGCGATCCAGCCAGTGTGCCGCCTTGGTGGATCATGGCGTGATCCACTAAAAACAAATATTCGCTTCAGGTTATGCTCGGTTTTGCTGGCTCATTGGGTGAGCCATAACACCTCCCACCTGACCGGCAAAGGAACCCGATGGACCGCACCGAACGCTTCTACAAGATCGAATTGCTGCTGCGCGGCCGCGGCTGCGTGAGCTTCGCGGCGCTGCGCGGGGAACTCGATGTCTCGCCCGCCACACTCAAGCGCGACCTGCGATACCTGCGCGACCGCATGAGCGCGCCCATCGTCTACGACGCCCTCGACAACGGCTACCGCTTCTCGGCGGCGGCGACCACCGCGGCCGGCGCCGCGAAGGGCCCGCAACACGAATTGCCGGGC
The DNA here is from genome assembly GCA_947474415.1 of Burkholderiales bacterium. Classification (GTDB taxonomy): domain Bacteria; phylum Pseudomonadota; class Gammaproteobacteria; order Burkholderiales; family Burkholderiaceae_C; genus LMDS01. The sequence continues at coordinate 1,324 of CANJKD010000013.1, forward strand.
CTGTGGTTCAGCGAGAGCGAGATCCACGCGATGCTGACGATGCACCAACTGCTCGCCGGCCTCGACGACGACGGCGTGCTGGCGCGCCACCTGCACCCGCTGATGGAGAAGCTGCAAGGCATGCTGGGCACCGACGCGGCTGCGGCGCACGAGTTGATGCGCCGCGTGAAGGTGATCGGCACCGCGCAGCGGCGCGTGCCGAGCCGTCACTTCGAGCTGCTGGGCGCGGCGCTGCTGCAGCGCAAGCGGGTGTGGCTGCGCTACTTCAAGCGCGCTGACCGCAGCCTGAGCGAGCGCGACGTGTCGCCGCAGCGCCTGGTGAACTACCGCAACACCTGGTACCTCGACGCCTGGTGCCACGCCAGCGACGGCCTGCGCCGCTTCGCGCTCGACGCCATGCGCGAAGCGCGCGTGCTGGGCACGAAGGCGAAGAACGTGGCCGTGCGCGAACTCGAAGCGGCGCTTGACGCCGGCTACGGCATCTATGGCGGCGGGGGCGCGAAGGTGAAGTGGGCCACGTTGGTGTTCGACGCGGCTGCCGCGCAATGGGTGGCGAACGAAGAATGGCATCCGCAACAGAAGGGGCGCTGGCTGGATGCCCAAGCTGGCGCGAGGCCAGCCGCCAAACCGTCGGGCAACAAGCCGGCGGGCGCGGCCAATGGCGAAGGCGAAGGCCGCTATGAACTGCAGGTGCCCTACAGCGACCCGACCGAGCTGATGATGGACATCCTGCGCCACGGCGACAGCGTGGTGGTCACCCGCGACAAAGCCCTGGCCAGCGCCGTGGCCGCGAAGCTGCGCAGCGCCGCGGCGCGCTATGCGGGATGATCCGGCACCGACAACAACGCGAGGATGATCGATGAAAGCCACCTGGAACGGCGTGACCATCGCCGAGAGCGACGACACCGTGGTCGTGGAAGGCAACCACTATTTCCCCGACGCCAGCCTGAAGCGCGAATACACCACCTTCAGCAACCACCGCAGCAGCTGTGCATGGAAAGGCCAGGCCTACTACTACAGCCTGATGGTGAACGGCGAGATGAACGAGAACGCCGTCTGGTACTACCCCGAACCCAGCGAGGCCGCGGCCGAGATCAAGGGGCGGGTGGCGTTCTGGAAGGGCGTGAAGGTGGCGTGAGGCGGCAGCGGGGAAGGGCTGCGGGAAAGGGCTACCTCCCGGCCTTGAACCCCGTGAAGATGCGCGTCTGCACGCGCCGTATGTCTTGCGGCACGGCGTCGGGCGGCGTCATGCGCTGCTTGTCGGCATCGCTCAGGAAAATGGTGGGGTTCGCCGCCACATCCTTGTTCACGAACTTCACGGACGCCGCGTTCGGGTTCGCGTAGAACACCTTGTTGGTGAGCGCGGCATGCACTTCGGGGCGCAGGATGTAGTTGATGAAGCGGTGCGCATTGCCGGCGTGCGGCGCGTCTTTCGGGATCGCCATGCTGTCAAAGAACAGCGTGGCACCGCCCTTCGGCACCAGTGCCTGAATCGCCGCAGGCGCCTTCGGGTTGGCCTCTAGCGCGCGCGCCCTGGCGATGTTGATGTCGCCCGAATAGCCCATCACCACGCACAACTGGCCACTCGCCAGGTCGTTGATGTAGCCCGACGACGAGAAGCGGGTCACGTACGGCCGCACGCTCTTCAGCAGCTTCTCTGCCGCGCCGTAGTCGGCCACGACCCGGCTGTAGGCGGGCTTGCCGGCATAGAGCATGGCCACCGGCAGCACCTCGGACGCGGAGTCGAGGAAGTTGATGCCGCAGCCCTTCAGCTTGGCCGCGTACTTCGGGTCGAAGACCAGGCTCCAGGCGTTGTCGGGCATGGGTAACGGTGTCGGCAAGGCAGCCAGCGCCGCCTTGACCTTCGCGGTGTTGATGCCCACCGCGACATAGCCCCACAGCCAGTCAACGAGGTACTGGTTGCCGGGGTCTACCGCCGCCAGTTGCGCGAGCAGGCCCTTGTCGAGGTTGCCCCAGTTCGTGAGCTGGCTGCGGTCGAGCTTTTGCAGCAGGCCGCCTTCGATCTGCGCCTTCGCGAAGTGGGCGCCAGGCACGACGATGTCGTAGCCGCTCTTGCCCGCCACCAATTTCGCGTGCAGCACCTCATTGGCGTCGTAGTTGTCGTAGTTGACCTTGATGCCGGTTTCTTTCTCAAAGTTCTTGAGCGTGTCCTCGGCGATGTAGTCGGACCAGTTGTAGATGTTGAGCACCTTCGGCTCGTCGGCAGCAAACGCCCCGGCCACACAGGTGGCGAGTGCGAGGCCGATGGCGGTCATGTTCAGTCTGGACGTCATCGCGGCAGGCTCCATTGAAGGGGGTTCGCACACCGAACCCGGCTTCGAATGCTAGCGGCTATCCGCGCGCTTGCCGTTTGCGCCGGCGTGTGATGCCGCCCAGCCAGCCGAGGCCGCCGAGCATCAGCGCCCAGGTCTCGGGGTCGGGCACGGCCGGCGTGAGCGTGTAGGTGCGGGCCTCGAAGCCGGTCTGGCCGAGGATGTTGTAGCCCTCGGCGTCGCCATCGCCCGCCGTGCCGAGCAGCGCGTCACCGAGGTGGGCGTTGAAGGCACCAAACTGGTCGACGAGGGACATACCGTCGATCACGAGCCGGACATCGCGCAGGTGCGACGAAGAATTCGCGAACGGGTCGTCCAGCGGGCGGAAATACTCGAAGTTCAGGAAGTAGCTGCCGCTGTCGGACGCGAAGTACAAGTGCGCATTGGTAGGCGCATTCGTGGCCGTCGAACCGGTGCCTTCGAGGTCGTTCGCGAAGTCGAAACTGAGCTGCGCATTCGACGCCCCAGCCACCCACGCGGTGACGTCAACGCCGTGGTGTTCCCACACGCCCGGGTTGGTGTAGTTCGACACATCGCCGATCGCCGCAAAGCTGGCCAAAGGGGGCACGGCCGCATGGGCTGCAGACGCCAGTGCGAACAGGCTGGCGGCGGCGACGGCACGCAGGGCGTGCTGCGAGGCGGCTTGCAAGGAAGAGGCCGTCATGGGGGTTGCTTTCTGGGGTTCAATGTTGCTGCGGGTGGGCGACGATCAGGCTGGTGCGGCCGGTGTCGTCGAAGATCTCGACCGTCGCGGCCACGCCTTCGCAAGGCAGGAAGCCGGGCGGGTTGTGCAGCACGCTGACATCGGCCCGAAACTGCGCCCGGTCGGTGCGGCTGGGCAGGCGCAGCGCGCTGCCTTTCAGGTCGACAAAGCTCGCCTTGCCGGGCACCAGCAACAGCGTGGCGGCCTCGGCCAGCTTGTTGCCGTCGTTGTCAAGAAAGTTCAGCGTCACGGTGCACGACGTTGGCCGCGTGTCGCCGCGTGCCACCGGCAATGCCACCACGCTCAGGCGCGCGGTCTGGTCAGACACCATGCCCATCATGGCCCAGCGCCCCGGCGGGTCGGGCTGCGGGTTGAAGGCCTGCGCGGGGGATGCCGAAGCGAGTGCGAGCGTGAGGGCGGTAAAGGCCGGGGCCAGATGATTTTTCATGTGCTTGTCTCCGATAGGTGGAATGAGTCGACGGGTGGGTCGGCGGGGTGGGAACTTCGGGGTGGGACGATTGGAAGCAACGAACGCGGGCAACTGCCAGGCTCACTCGTTGTGGGCCGCACCCACGGTTTCCACGGCCGTGATGGGCGTGGTGTTGATGGCGGCGGCGGCAGGCCGCACGGCCGCCACGGCAACGCAGCCGGCAAGAACCAGGAGCAGGGTGGCGGCGAGGATGCGGGTCATGGCGAGTTTTCCGAAGGGGTGTGACAAGCTGAGTTGTGAACCGATGGCGTCGGCAGGCGCGGCGCTGTCGCAGCGGCGGGCGGCACGCTGGCCGCGATCAGCGCCTGCAGTGCAAGCAGCAGCCCGGTGGCACCGACGAAATCGTTGCGTTCGTCGCTGACGAGGTGAACGATGCGGCCGCGCAACTCACCGCAGGCCAGGTCGGCGTCGCGGTGCAGCTTGAGCACGAACGAGCGGTCGGCCGGGTAGGGGTGGGTGGTGTGCAGGGGTTCGTTCATGGTGTCTTCCGCTTATCCTTCGCCGGCCTGGAAGGGCCGGCTTGGTCGCTGCGACAGGTTTGAACTCTAGGGACGGAGGGCGCACGAGTCGTCACGAAACCGTCTTGTTTCGGTGTTGTTCGCAGGAGTCGACTTGGCACATGACATGGGCAGCGCAGACGCCGCCAAGGGAACCTCCGTGCTGGCCTTCGGCGCGTTCCGGCTCGACCCCGCGAACGCCTTGCTGACCGAGGGCGCACGGGCGCTGGAGCTGGCGCCAAAGGCCTTTGCAGTGCTCTGCCACCTCGCGGCGCGGCCGGGCCTGCTGGTCACGAAAGACCAGTTGCTGGATGCGGTGTGGGGCCGGCGCTTCGTCAGCGAATCGGTGCTGAAGACCGCCGTCAACGCGATCCGCAGCGCGCTGGGCGATGACCCGCGCCAGTCGCGTTTCGTCGAGACCGTGGCGCGGCGTGGCTACCGCTTCGTGGGCTTGCCGCCGGCCGATGCGGGCGCCATCGCGCCAGTGTCAACCGCCGCAGCCGGGTTGGTCGACGCACCGCCTGCACCCTCTGCACCGCCCTTGATAGGCCGCGCGACCGACAGCGCACAACTGTCTGCATGGCTGGCCGCAGCCGCGGCCGGGCAGCGCCAGGTGGTGCTGGTCGGTGGCGAGGCCGGCATCGGCAAGAGCAGCCTGATCCGCCGGCTGGCGGACGACGCGCAGGCGCGCGGCATGTCGGTGGCGACCGGCCAATGCGTGGAGCAGGCCAGCGGCGGCGAGCCTTACCTGCCGATCCTCGATGCGTTGGCGGAACTGGCGCGCGGCCCGTCCGGCGCGGTGTGGCTGGCGGCCTTGCGGCAGGCCGCTCCGACCTGGCTCGCGCAACTGCCGTGGCTGGTTCCCGAGGCCGACCAGGCCCGACTGCGCAGCGAGCTGGCCGGCGCTGCGCAAGACCGCATGCTGCGCGAATTCGGCGCGCTGCTCGACACCGCCACGCCCGCGCAGCCGCTCCTGCTGGTGATCGAAGACCTGCACTGGAGCGACCACGCCACCGTGAGCCTGCTCGACTACCTGGCGCGCCGCCGCGGCCCGGCACGCTGGATGCTGGTGGTGAGCTTCCGCCCCACCGACCTGGCCGTGAACGGCCACCCGATGCAGGCGCTGCGGCACGAACTGCGGCTCCACAAGCTGTGCCGCGAGCTGGTGCTGGAACCGTTCAGCGAGTTTGAGGTCGATGCCTACCTGCAGCTCCGGCTGGGCGGCCGCCCGGTGCCGCAACACGAGGCGCTGGCGCGCGCGCTGCATGCCCACACCGAAGGCCTCCCGCTGTTCCTGGCCAACGTGATCGACGACATCGAGAGCCTCGGCGCGCTGGCCTCGGACGCCGCCGCCTGGGTCGACCCGGCCTCCGCGCTGGCCCGGCTGCAGCTTCCCGACACGGTGGTTGGCATCATCGAGCGCCAGATCAGCCGCCTGCCCGGCGAGTTGCGCGACCTGCTCGAATCCGCCAGCGTGGTCGGGCTGGAGTTCAGCCACTCGCTGCTCGCGCAAGTGCTCGGCCTTGAGCCGGATGCGCTGCGCGTCCGCTGCGAGAGCCTGGCGCGGCGTGGCGAATGGCTGCGCAGCGCCGGCATGTCGGCCTTGCCCGACGGCTCGATCGGCACACGCCACGCGTTTCGTCACGCCTTGTACCGGCGCGTGTTCTACGAACGCTGTGCGCCGGGCCGGCGGCTGCAATTGCACCTGCGTGCGGCCGAGGCGCTGCAGGCGATCTTCGGCACGCACGGCGAACGCATTGCCAACGAATTGGCGCACCACTTCGAAGGCGCACGCGACACCGCCGCCGCGTCGGGCATGCAACTGGCCACGGCCACGCACGACGCGGCCATCTGGCGCCTGCGCGCGGCGCGTGCCGCCGTGGCCGTGCACGCGCCGCTGGATGCGCTGGCGCACTTCGCATTGGCCGAGCGCGCCAGCATGGCGGCTGCCGAGTGGGTCGCGGTGCTGGGCGAATGCGCCGCGCTGCAGCAGCAACTCGGCGACGGCACACGCGCGCTCGCGCTCGCTGCCGAAGCCGTGCAGGCCGCCCGTTCACTCGAGGAGCCGGCGCTGCTGCAAGACGCCTTGCTGGAGCGCGCGCGCCTCACCGAAGAGAACGATCGCCACGAAGAAGCGATCACCTGCATCGACGAATTGCTCGCCATCGTGCCGCCGCTCAGCGCGGAAAAGCAGGCCCAGGCGCTGATCACCAAGTCGGATGCGCTGGGCGGTCTGGGCCGGCTGCGGGAAGCCGATGCCGTGGCGCAGGCGGCCCTCGACGGCCTGCCCGCCGATGCGGCCGTGGCCCGTGCACGGCACTTCGCGAACCGTGTCACGGCGCACCATCGGCGCGGTGAATTCGAGACCGGCCTGCAGGTCAGCGAGGTCGGCCTGCGCCACTGCGAAGACAGCGGCAACCCCGGCGGGGCGGCTTCGATGGTGACGGCGCGCGGCGTCTTCCTGACCGCGCTGGGCCGCGTCGCCGAGGCGGAAGCCGCGTTGCTCGATGCGCTTGAAAGATCACGGGCGCTGCACGATGTGCCAGGCCAGCGCGGCGCCGTGTTGAACCTTGTCAAGCTGCGGACCGACCGCGGCGACGCCGAGGGCTCGCTGACCTTGCTCAGGGAAGGCTGGGCGCTGTCGCCCGGCTTCGAGAGCCCGATGACCGAGTGCGCGTTCCTGAGCGGCTTCTTCTACTGCAACTACTTGCGCGGCGACCTGGGCGCGGCGCTGCACGATGCGTCTCGCGTGCTCGAAAGCGCGGCCGGGCTCAGCTCGATCCGCTGGCGTGTGATGTCGCTGGTGCTCGTGTCTGACCTGTACATCCACCTCGGCGACACCGGCTTCGCCCGCAAACTGATCGACGAAGCGATGGCGCAGACGCAGGGCGGCGACGCTCACCATGTGTGGCTGCAGCCCGCAACCCACCGCGCCTGGCTCGATGTGCTGGGTGGCGAGGCTGCGCGGGCGCTTGACAGCCTGGATGCCGTGCGCCACTCCGGCGAAACGATCCAGCCCGAGCTTCTGGCCACCATGGCGCGCGTCCGGGCCCAGGCGCAACTGGCGCTCGGCGCACCGCAAGCCGCGCTGCAGACCCTGGCGGCATTCGAAAGCGCGCCGACCCAGGAAGCCTGGGCGTTGATGCTCGCGCTGCGCCTGCAGGCCCAGGTGCAGACGAACGCCGTGGTCGCGGCCGATCTGGAACGCGCTGCGGCCGAGCTGTCCGACAGCCGACTGCCGTCGTTGGAGAGCCTGGTGCTGCGGCAGGCGCTGGTGGAAGCACTGGGCGCGATGGGCCGGCGCGAAGATGCTGCGGTGCAAGCGGACTGGCTCGCGTCGCATCAAGGCCGGTTGATGGCATCGTTGGCGTCCGAGCCCGACCGCATGGCGCAGTTCGCGCGCACGTGGAACATGCAGGCAACTGAGTGACACGCCTGCGAGCTGATGGAAGTCAGTTCTGTTTTCCTGCGCGCTCGACACAGCCCCCGTGCTACACTGATTCAGTGTAATGACAAGGAGCACACCATGGCCAACATGACGATTGCCATTGACGACCAATTGCTGCGCGCGGCGCGCATCAAGGCAGTGCAGCAAGGCACCAGCGTCAACGAAGTCTGCCGCCAGGCGATCGAAGCCTTCGCGCAGGGCGCGGGCGATGCCGACGCGCGGCTGACGCGCATCAAGGCGCTGGCGAAGAAGGTGCGCGTGACGCACGAGCCGCTGTGGCCGGGCCGCGAAGCGCTGTATTCCGACGCGGGCGTGCGCTGAGCTTGGCAGCATGAGCTTCTTCTTCGACACCAACGTGCTGGTGTATGTGTTCGACCGCGCCGAGTCGGTCAAGCAAGCCGTCGCGCAAGACCTCGTCACCGCCCACATGACGGCCCGCAACATGGTGCTGAGCACGCAGGTGCTGCAGGAGTTGTACGTCACGCTGACGCGCAAGAAGCAGCTCGGCGCGGCCGACGCGCTGGAGGTGGTGACAACCTTCGCCCAGGAACGCATCGTGCCGGCCAGTGCCGACCTGGTGCTGCGCGGCCTGGCATTGAGCCAGCAGCGCCAGCTCTCGGCCTGGGACGCGCTGATCGTTCAAGCCGCCTTGCAGGCCGGCTGCACCACGCTGTATTCGGAAGACTTCCAGACCGGCGCGCGCTTCGACGACCTGGTCGTCGTCAACCCGTTCGTGCTGCAGGCGCATGAGCCGGCGCCGAAGCCGCTGCGCAAGCCGCGCTGAGCCCCGGTCAAATCGCACGCGTCACATCACCGCAGCCAGCCGCGTGGCCTGGTCGATGGCGCGCTTCGCGTCCAGTTCCGAGGCCTCGTCGGCGCCGCCGATGAGGTGCGTCTTCACGCCTGCCGCCTTCAGTGGCGCGAGCAGCTCGCGCAGCGGCTCCTGGCCGGCGCACAACACCACGGTGTCGCACTCGATCAGTTGCCCATCGCGGCGCTTGTCGCCATAGGTCACGAACAAACCTTGTGGCGTGATGCGCTCGTAGTTCACGCCGTCGATCATCTCGACCTGCTTCATCTGCAGCGCGGCGCGGTGGATCCAGCCGGTCGTCTTGCCCAAACCCTTGCCGAGCTTGCCGGCCTTGCGCTGCAGCAGCGTGACCTGCCGCGCCGGCGGCGCGGGCCGGGCGCGCCGCACGCCGCCGCGCACGCTCGCCGGGTCGGCCACGCCCCACTCAGTGAGCCACTCGTGCAGGCTCAGCGTCGGCGAATGACCGGGGGCGGTGACGAGGAACTCGGCCACGTCGAAGCCGATGCCGCCGGCACCGACAACCGCGACGCGCGCGCCCACCGGCCGGCCGTGCAGCAGCACGTCGATGTAGCTGAGCACATGCGGCAGCTCGGCGCCGGGGATCTTCGGGTCGCGCGGGCGCACACCGGTGGCGAGCACGACCTCGTCGAACTTTTGCGCAACCAGGTCGGCCGCAGCCACGCGGCGCGACAGGTGCAGTTGCACGCCGGTGAGCTGGATGCGCCGCGCGAAGTAGCGCAGCGTTTCGCTGAACTCTTCCTTGCCGGGGATGCGCTTGGCCATGTTGAACTGGCCGCCGATCTCGGCGGCAGATTCGAACAGGTGCACCTCGTGGCCGCGCTCGGCGAGCGTGGTGGCCGCCGCCAGGCCGGCCGGGCCGGCGCCGACCACCGCCACGCGCTTGCGGTGGCCCGCTGACGCATCCAGCCGACGCAACAGCAGCGTCGTCTCGTGACCGGCGCGCGGGTTCACGAGGCACGAGGCCAACTTCGCCTTGAAGGTGTGGTCGAGGCAGGCCTGGTTGCAGGCGATGCACGTGTTGATCTCGTCGCGCCGTCCGGCGGCCGCCTTGGCGACGAACTCGGCATCGGCGAGGAAGGGCCGCGCCATGCTGACCATATCGGCACAGCCTTCGGCCAGAACCGCCTCGGCCACCTCGGGCATGTTGATGCGGTTGCTGGTGATGAGCGGAATGTTCAGCCCGGCGCCGCGCAGCTCCTTGCGCATCTTCTGCGTCACCCATGCAAAGGCGCCGCGCGGCACGCTGGTGGCGATGGTGGGCACGCGGGCCTCGTGCCAGCCGATGCCGGTGTTGATGATCGTGGCGCCGGCGCGCGCCACCGCCTTCGCGAGCATGACCACCTCGTCCCAGCTGCTGCCGTCGGGGATCAGGTCGAGCATCGACAGCCGGTAGATCAGGATGAAGTCGGGCCCCACGGCCTCGCGCACGCGCTGCACGATCTCGACCGCCAGGCGCATGCGGTTCGCGTACGCGCCGCCCCATTCATCAGTGCGGTGGTTGGTGTGGGTGACGAGGAACTGGTTGATGAAGTAGCCCTCGCTGCCCATCACTTCCACGCCGTCGTAGCCGGCCTCACGCGCGAGGCGGGCGCAGCGCACGAAGGCCAGGATCTGGCGTTCGATGCCGCGCGCCGTCAGCGCACGCGGCGTGAACGGCGAGATCGGGCTCTGGATGCGCGACGGCGCCACGCACAACGGCGAATAGCCGTAGCGCCCGGTGTGCAGAATCTGCAATGCGATTTTGCCGCCCTCGGCATGCACGGCGTCAGTCACCAGTTTGTGCCGGCGTGCGCCGCCGCTGGTGCTGAGCGTGCCGGCGAACGGCTTGGCCCAGCCTTCGATGTTGGGCGCGAAGCCGCCGGTCACGATCAAGCCGACACACCCCCGGGCGCGCTCGGCGAAGAATGCGGCCATCGCCGGGAAGTGCTTGCGGCCGTCTTCCAGGCCGGTGTGCATGCTGCCCATCAGCACGCGGTTCGCAAGCGTCGTGAAGCCGAGGTCGAGCGGGCGCAGGAGGTTCGGGTAAGGGCTGCTCACGCATCGCTCCAGGGGAAGGTGGCGACCGGCGCCGACTCGATGGTTGCGGCGCTCGCGGCAACTGTGGCGGCTGGAGTGTTCGACCGCGCACTGCGGCCGAGAACAGCGGCCACGAGTGCCCTGAGCAGCCGGTGCAGCCAGATGCCAGTCAGCACGGCGAACGCGACGTGCATCGACGGGCAGGCGTTCGCGGTCAGGTCGAAGGCGACCCAACCATCGAGCCGCGTCAAGTGCATCAGTGCCGGCGTCGTGAACAGGTGGTACGGCACCCAGAAGTAGGCGGAGAAGAACGCGCTGATGCCCAGGGTGGTCGCGAGGCCCTTGGCAACCGTGTGGGTGCGGATTCGGCGGGGCATTTCACGGCGCCAGGTGGCACGGTCGGCGTTGATGGGGAGCGTCCTTGCGGGGGTTTGGCGGCTCGGTCACGCAGCCCCGGCACCGCTGGTGATGCGCACCGGGGCCACGCCCGCTGCGCAGTATGGCGCACCCGGCGTCGCAGGCTGCGCCTGCGCGCCGCTCAGGCGCAGACGGCGGCCAACAGTTGGTCGGTCGCCAGCGGCAGGCGCGCGCTACCGGCACCGAGCGCGGCGACGATGCCGTAACCCGGTTGCGCCGTGTCGCGGGTCACGGGCTCGCTCAGCGAGGCGCCGTGCGCATCCGTCATCGCGGCCACCTGGGGGGTGTGGGCACTGGCGCCGCGGCGCACCACGACGCCCGTTTCGCCGGACGCCAGCTTGACGAAACAGCCCGGCGGATACAGGCCGAATTCCTTGATCAGCGCGGCGGCCATCGGGTCGCCCGGGTACGCAGCGAACAGGCGGCGCGCGGCCACGTCGGCCGTCAGCGCTTCGCGGCTCTGGCGCGGGCTCAACTTGGCGGTGTACATGTCGCAGTGGTGCAGCAGCGCGGCCAGCGGCGTGACCTCGCGCCGGCCATCGGGGTAGCCGCTGCCGTCGCCGGCCTCGTGGTGCTGGGCCACGGCCTCCAGCCATTCGGC
>CANJKD010000014.1 GCA_947474415.1 Burkholderiales bacterium
AAGATGAAGACCGAGTTCGAGCACGCCGCGCGCGATGTCGAGCAGACGGTTCAAAATGTATCGAGCCAGATCCACCAGACCGGTGCCGAGCTCGAACAGTCCTGGCAAGGCGCGTCCGGTCTGCCTGACCACAGTGGCCCGCACGAAGGCTGGGTGCCGCCACCGCCGGTCTACACGCACCCGAAGAAAAAATGGCGCCTCAAGCGCGGCGCCATGCCGCAATGGTACAAGCAGCGCGCCGGTGTCCGCGTGAAGGCGCAGTCAGGTGCCGCACGCGTTGCACGTTTCCGCCCGCCACGCGCGTCGGCCTGACGCCATGAGTACCGACGGCGAAAAACCCGACGAACTGGCGGGCACCGAGCAGCCTTTTGTCTCGCACCTGATCGAGTTGCGTGACCGCTTGGTGCGCAGCTGCATCGCGGTGGGCGTGTGCTTTGGCGTGCTGATGCTGTGGCCGGGCGCGGCGGGTCTCTATGACTTGCTCGCCGCGCCGCTTGTGGCGCACCTGCCGAAGGGCTCGACGCTGATCGCCACGAGCGTGATCTCGCCGTTCCTCGTGCCGCTGAAAATCACGCTGATGGCAGCCTTCCTGGTCGCATTGCCGGTGGTGCTGCACCAGGTGTGGGCCTTCGTCGCGCCTGGCCTGTACGCGCATGAGAAGAGGCTCGTGCTGCCGCTCGTGGTCTCCAGCTCGCTGCTGTTCTTCCTCGGTGTGGCGTTTTGCTACTTCTTCGTGTTCGGCCAGGTTTTCAAGTTCATTCAGAGCTTCGCGCCGAAGAGCGTTTCGGCCATGCCGGACATCGAGGCCTACCTGAGCTTCGTGCTGACGATGTTCATCGCTTTCGGGGCCGCCTTCGAGGTGCCGGTGGTGGTGGTGGTGCTGGCCCGCATGGGGTTGGTCAGTATCGAGAAGCTGCGCGCTTTTCGCAGCTATTTCATCGTGCTGGCCTTCATCATCGCTGCGGTGTTGACGCCGCCCGACGTGGTCTCGCAACTCGCGCTCGCGATCCCGATGGTGCTGCTCTATGAGGTCGGCATCTGGGCGGCGCAAATCTTCATCAAGCACACGCAGGCGCCGGCCGAGGACACGCCAGCGTAGAGGGTGCAGCCGGCACCGGTGTACCGGTGCCGCCCCCTGGGGTGCATGGCCCGGTGCTGGCCCGTGTCGGGCCGCAGGACCGCCAGCCCTCACTGGCGCAGCGGCTTGGCCTTCGGGCGCTGCGCGACCGTGACATCGACGTCCAGCGTTTTGTTGCCACGCTGCACGCCGATCACCGCCACCGCTTGGGGCTTCAAAGCGGCCACTGCGTTCAGCAACTGTGAGGTGTTCGCCACCGGCGCGCCGGCGATCTTCACCACCACATCGCCAGGCCTCAGCCCGCCGGCACTGGCCGGGCCGCTCTGCAGCACGCCGGTGATCAGCACGCCCTGCTTGATGGGCAGGTTCAGCGTTTGCGCGATCTCGGGCGTCAAATCGCGCGGCTCCACGCCGATCCAGCCGCGCGTCACCTGGCCCTCCTTGATCAGGCCGTCCATCACCTGGCGTGCGGTGCTTACGGGAATGGCGAAGCCGATGCCCAGGCTGCCACCGGTGCGCGAATAGATGGCGGTGTTGATGCCAAGCAGCGCGCCGTTCGTGTCGACCAGCGCTCCACCGGAATTACCGGGGTTGATGGCGGCATCGGTCTGGATGAAGTTTTCGAAGGTGTTGATGCCGAGTTGGTTGCGGCCGAGCGCGCTGACGATGCCCGAGGTGACCGTCTGGCCCACGCCGAAGGGGTTGCCGATGGCCAGCACCACGTCGCCGACCTGCAACTGGTCGGCGTCGCCGAAGGCGATGACGGGCAGCCGGTCGAGTTCGATCTTCAGCACCGCGAGGTCCGACTCGGGGTCGGTACCGACCAGCTTCGCACGCGCCTGGCGGCCGTCGGTGAGCATCACTTCCACGTCGTCGGCGCCTTCGATGACGTGGTTGTTGGTCAGCAGGTAACCATCGCTCGACACGATCACGCCGGAGCCGAGCCCGACCTGCGGTTCGCTCTGCCGCGAGCGGTCGCCGAAGAAGAACTGGAAGACGGGGTCGTCGCTGCGCGGGCTGCCGGGCCGACGCTCGGGCGCCTTGCTCGCGGTGATGCTGACGACCGCAGGTGAGGCGCGCCGCGCCGCGCCGCTGTAGCTGGTGGCCGGCGCGGTGCCGAGCGCGGCTGGCTGGATCGGCAGTGTTGCGGTAGCCGACTGGGTGGGCAGTGCTGCACTGCTTTTGCGCTGCAGCCACTCCGGCTTGAGTGTCGAAACGACGAACAGCACCGCCACCGCCACGGTGACGGCTTGAGAGAACACCAGCCAGGTCTTGCGCATGAAAATTCAAAGCCCTTGAGCGCCCGCTTCAACGAGCGGGTTCGGGCGAATTATCGCGCCCGGCCCTTGCGACAATAGGCGATGACTGAAGTTTCGACCCGGCCCTTCGCGCTGACCATGGGCGATGTGTGCGGCATTGGCCCGGAGATCGTCGCACAACTCTTTCTCGGCCCGCTGGCCAAGGGCTGCGTGGTGCTCGGCGATGTTGGCGTGATGCGCCGCGCGGCCGCGTTGCTGGGTGGCGGGCTGGCAGTGGCGCGCATCGAGCACGCGCGCGATGCAACGCTGGTGCCACCGAACTGTGTGCCGGTGTTGCAGGTCGAGGGCCTGGCGGTGGACTTGCTGGACGCGCCAATCGGCCACGTCGACGCGCGTGCCGGCGCGGCTGCGGCGCGCTGCATCGAAGCGTCGGTCAGGCTTGCCATGAGCGGTGACGTGGCGGGCATCGTCACCGCGCCCATCCACAAGGAAGCACTGGCGGCTGCGGGTGTCGCCTACCCCGGCCACACCGAGATGCTGCAGGCGCTGGCGGCGAACGGCCGCGCGCCCCGGCCGGTTCGCATGATGCTGGCCAATGACGAGTTGCGCACGGTGCTCGTGACGATCCACCTGTCTTTGCGCCATGCGATCAACGCCGTCACCTTCGATGCAGTGCTGGAGACGATTCGCATCGCCCACCAGAGTGCGGCCGCCTGGGGCACCGCCGCTCCGCATGTCGCACCACGTATTGCGGTGGCGGGGCTGAACCCGCACGCCGGGGAGGGCGGGCTGTTCGGCGATGAAGAGCTGCGCATCATCGGCCCGGCGGTTCGTGCGGCCTGCGCCGAGGGCATCGATGCGCAAGGGCCGTTCGCACCCGACACCGTGTTCATGCGGGCCCGCAATGCGGCCGGACATGCCGGCGAATTCGACATCGTGGTCGCCATGACGCACGACCACGGCTTGATCCCCGTCAAGTACCTTGGCGTGGAACACGGTGTGAATGTCACGCTCGGCCTGCCGTTCGTGCGCACCAGCCCGGACCACGGCACCGCTTTCGACATCGCCGGCACGGGCCGGGCCGATGCCAGCAGCCTGAAGGCCGCGTTGCGCATGGCGCGGCGTCTCGCCTCAGGCTGAGAGCGCCGCCAGGCCTGCGACTGCGTCGTCCGCACCGCCGAGGGGGCATGGGCAAAGTGGCCAGGCCAAATTTGCCCACGCGCAAATTGCCGGCCGCGTCAGTGCCGGCTGGGTGGGACCTTCATGGCAGCCAGTTGCTTGCGCGCACGGTGCGTCGCGCGCTCCATCAGATAGGCGCTTTCAACGGCGCGCATGCGGTTCGTGTCACACATGCGGGCGAGCATGCGTGCCGTCATCGAGATCGTCTCCTGGTGCTTGCGGCCGGTCGTGAAGACGAAGAAGCTGCGGCCGGCGCTGACATGCGCGAGACGAACCTTCTGCCACTCGTCTTTCAGGTGCATCTGGTAGGCAAAACCGAGCTTAATGTGGTCGATCAGACCCGGGCCGCGGGTCGGCTCGGCGGGCTCGGTACTGGCGAGATCGAGGTTGACGTTGGCGCCGAGACCGGTGATCGAGGTGTCGTCGGACCCGGTATCTGCCACGGCACTGGCGTCGGCTTCAGCGCTCAGGTCGATATCGACATTGCCGGACCAGTCGACCGCGCTCTCGGACACCAGGCCAACGCGCTCGGCCTCCTCGGGCGAGAAGCGGCGCGCAAGCACGGCGTTGTCGACCTCGGGCACCGGGTCGGCCGCTGAGAGTGATTCGACGCCCGGCACGGCGATGTTGAACACCGCCTCCAGTTGCTTGACCATCATATTGTGGTCGAGCTCGCTCAGCGGTTGCCCCTTCAACGATTCGGCGTGGGCGGGTAGCAACTGGCCGAAGAACTCGCGCTGTGCCGACTCTGGCCAGCCGATGAGCTGCAGCCCGTCGTTCAGGTCTTTCATCAGCGGCGGCAGTTGCATCAGGAACTTCTTGCGCAAGGCCGGCGAACCCTTGGGCTGGACACTCATCACGACGTCACGGCCGACCCGCCGGTAGCGCTGGGCGCGGTCGGAGTCGGGGCCGTCCCGGCTCACGGCCAGCACCAGTGCCTGGCTCCACACCTGCGGCAGGAAGCCGCGCAGGTAGGGCGGCAAGGACATCGGCGCGAGCGCGGCTTGCAACTGCAGCATGTAGCGCTGCTGCAGCCGAAGCTCCGACTCCTTGGTGTTCAACGTGCTGACGGCGCCCTTTTGCTGCCCTTCGACATGCGTCTGCTCGCCGATGAAACTTTCAAGCGCCGCGAGCTTGGCTGAATACAGGTCGATCTGGTCGAAGTCGCCCTCGACGATTTCCTGCACGAGTTCGCGCACACGCGCCAGGAACGGCTTGCCGGGACCGTCGTCGAAATCGTCGAAGGCACAGGCCAGTGACGCAATCCGGTTCACGAAGCGCCGCACCGGGTGGCGGCGTGAGGAGAAGAAGTTCGAGTCGTTCAGCGCCACCCGCAGCACCGGCAATTGCAAGCGCGCGATCTGGCGCGCCATCTGCGGCGGCACGCGGGTGTCGGACAGGATCTGGTCGAACAGGCTGCCGACCACGTCGATCACCATGTGGTCGAGCTTGCCGGTCGAGGCCTGCACCAACTCTTCGCGGTGGGCCCGGATCAGGTTCACTGCCATCAGGCCTGTGAGCCCTTCGGTGCCATAGGCCGCGCCCGCAGGCGACTCGGGGGGGGTGTTTGCGAAGTTCTCGGCGTCACTGTGACGGGTGGCCGGGTTTGATCTGCTTGCAGGGGCGCGGGCCAAGGCATCGAAATCGCCAGGCCGGCTCGCGATGGCGGTCAGGCGGCGCAGCAAGGCCATCAGCTGCGCCTCAGACTGGTGGCTCGCGGCACCGTTGCGCTGCCCCGCCGAGCCGCGGGAACCGCTGCCCGGCCCGCTGCCATGGCTGGATGCGGGCCCCACTCCCGAGCCGGTGCGCGTGCCATAGTTCGTCGCCGGGCCTGTGCTGCCGCTGCCGCTGCCGCTGCCACCGCCACCGCCACCGCCACCGCCACCGCCACCGCCACCGCCACCGCCACCGCCACTTCCTGAACGCGACGGCGCGTCGATGTCACCCGCCTGGCTGCGCCGGCCAGTCAACGATGCATAGCCGGAGGTCATGCCCTGCAACTGGTTGCCCGGGCCTTCGACGGTGCGCACTGAAAGCGACACCGGCGTGACGCCACGCGTCTGCAGGTCGCGCAGGATCCGGGCGTAGCAGTCGGGCATGGCGCGGGCCATGCCGAGGCCCAGTTCCCGCGCCAGCAGTTTGCGAATGTCGGCTTGGTCCGAGACGGCCTCGACGGCGCGATAAAGCGCTGCGCCAAGCAATTCGGCCCGCAGCGGATTGCGCTCCTGGTCGGCCCGACCGGTGTTCATCAGCGAGCCCATGTAGGCGGCCAGTTCGCGCAATTCAGCCTCACTGGCGTGCGAGATCTGCTGGCCAATCCGGTCGGAGAACATGCGCTCTTCCATCTCGCTGTCATCAACAAGGCTGAGCGTGAGCCAATCGGCAGCTGCCAGATTGCGGCCGGATTCCTGGCGTGGCGATACCTCGCGCTCCAGCCGTTCCTGAAGCTCGTTGTCGAACACCCGTCGAAACTCGACCGCGTTCCGGCGCAAGTCGAACTGTGCAGAAATCAGCGTGTCACGCTCGGAAATCCGGCTGTTGGCTTGCGCAGACACGGCGAGGTGTTCGGCCACGCGCTCTGCCACCGAAGCCACGGTCTTCCGGACTTCGGTGGCGGCCGCGTCAAGCGCGGCCTGGAGGCGGAGTTCGAGAGGGGTCGTCATTTCATGCACGGGTGGCGCGTGACTGCATGCGCCAAGCCTATTGACCCAGAGTATCGCGATGCCGTGAAGTATGAGCCCAAAGGTGAAGCCGGAAAGTGGGCCAGTCCGGGGCTTACGGGCAACCCAGGTGCAACCCCGTCAGGCGGTGTGCGCCCATTGCTGACGCTATTTCCGCAACGCGTCGCGAATTTCGCGCAGCAGGGCGATGCCTTCAGGCGTGGCAGCCGGCGCCGGCAGGGGGGCTTCATTTTTCATGCGATTCACCTGTTTGACCATCATGAAGATGATGAAGGCCAGGATGATGAAGTTGATCGCGATGGTGATGAAGTTGCCATAGGCGAACAGCGGCACGCCGGCCTTGCTGAGTGCTTCATAGGTCATCGGGCCGTTGTAGTTGGCCGGGGTGGTGGAAAGCTGGATGTAGTAGTTCGCAAAGTCGAGGCCGCCAAAGATCTTGCCCACGATCGGCATGATCAGGTCTTTGACGATCGATTCGACGATTCTGCTGAATGCAGCGCCGATGATGACGCCGACGGCGAGGTCGACGACATTGCCCTTCATGGCGAACTCTTTGAACTCGGTGGCAAGCGACATGGTCTTCTCTCCTGGATTTGGGGATGGAAGCGCCGGGGCGGGCGTCGTCGGGCAGTATCCCTGACTCACCCCGGAATGCAAGGCCCTTGTCTTGCGGTCCAGCAGTGGGTGCGAAGCGTTCGGGCCGGTGTTGCGCGCGCACCGCAGATTCGATGCGCAGTTCACGATCACAGCAGGGCGCCACGCCACGCCTGAACCTCTTGACGGGTCCGCTAGAATCTTGGGTTGACCCTGACCTGATGTCTTGTTCGAGGAACCTTATGAGTGACCCAAAAATCGACAGCGGCAAACGCACCTGGATCATCGCTTCCAGCTGCGCTGGTGCCGTCGGGGCAGGCTTCGCGGCCGTCCCGTTCGTCGGTAGTTTTGAGCCCTCGGAACGCGCCCGCGCTGCCGGCGCGGCCGTCGAGGCCGACATCAGCGCGCTCAAGCCTGGCGAGAAGATGACGGTCGAGTGGCGCGGCAAGCCGGTGTGGATCATCAAGCGCACACCCGAACAGCTCGCCGAACTGCCCAAGGTGGACGGGTTGCTGGCCGACCCGAAGTCGATCCGCAAGGCCGATGAACTCACGCCGCTCTACGCACGCAACGAAGGCCGATCGATCAAACCCGAGGTGTTGGTCGTCGTGGGCATCTGCTCTCACCTTGGCTGCTCGCCCTCGGACAAGTTCACGCCCGGTGCGCAGCCTTCGCTGCCCGACACCTGGGCGGGCGGTTTTCTGTGCCCCTGCCACGGTTCTACCTTCGACATGGCTGGCCGGGTCTACAAGAACAAGCCGGCGCCGGACAACCTGGAAGTCCCCCCGCACATGTATCTGTCGGATACACGCCTGATCATCGGCGAAGACAAGACGGCCTGAACCCAAGAGCGCACGGGCGCGCCCGACTGCGCCCCAGGGCGCTGATCTCATGCAGCCTCGGCATCCCCCGACGCCGCCCCCAGGAGTACGAAAGAACATGGCTACATACAAGGAAGCACCTGCGAACGCCACTGCGCCGCAGAAGCTGCTGAACTGGGTCGACAACCGGTTCCCGTTGTCGAAGCTCTACAACGAGCACGTCGGTGAGTATTACGCGCCGAAGAATTTCAACTTTTTTTACATCTTCGGTTCGCTGGCGATGCTGGTGCTGGTGATTCAGATCGTGACAGGCATCTTTCTGGTGATGCACTACAAACCCGATGCAAGCCTGGCGTTTGCATCGGTCGAATACATCATGCGCGACGTTCCGGGCGGCTGGATCATCCGCTACATGCACTCCACCGGCGCGAGTGCGTTCTTCATCGTGATCTACCTGCACATGTTCCGTGGCCTGATCTACGGCAGCTACCGCAAACCACGCGAGCTGGTCTGGATCTTCGGCTGCGGCATCTTCCTGGCGCTGATGGCCGAGGCCTTCATGGGCTACCTGCTGCCCTGGGGCCAGATGAGCTATTGGGGTGCGCAAGTCATCGTTAACCTGTTCGCGGCCGTGCCCTTCGTCGGCCCCGACCTGGCGCTGCTGATTCGCGGCGACTACGTGGTCGGTGACGCCACGTTGAACCGCTTCTTCAGCTTCCACGTCATCGCGGTGCCGCTGGTGCTGCTGGGTTTGGTGGCGGCGCACATCATCGCGCTGCACGAAGTGGGCTCGAACAATCCCGACGGTGTTGAAATCAAAGCCAAGAAAGATGCTCGCGGCAATCCGCTCGATGGCATCCCGTTTCATCCTTTCTACACCGTGCACGACATCTTCGCGGCCAGTGTGTTCCTGATGATCTTCACGGCAGTCGTTTTCTTCGCGCCGGAGGGCGGTGGTTATTTCCTCGAATACAACAACTACATTGAGGCGAACCCGCTCAAGACGCCGGCCCACATTGCCCCGGTCTGGTACTTCACGCCGTTCTATTCGATGCTGCGCGCCACCAACGACCTGATGGTCAACGTGTTGTGCGCGGTGCTTGGCGCTGCCGGCGTACTCGGGATCGTCAAAGGCGGTTTTGGCGCGAAGGGCAAGCTGGCCCTGGCCATTGCCGCCATCGTCGGCGTCGCGTTGTTAAAGGCTTTTGACGCAAAGTTCTGGGGTGTGGTAGTGATGGGCGGTGCGGTCGTCATCCTGTTCTTCCTGCCCTGGCTTGATCGCAGCCTGGTGAAATCGATTCGCTACCGGCCGAACTGGCATGCCTACGTCTACGGCGTGTTCGTTTTCTTCTTCCTGGTGCTTGGCTACCTCGGCGCGCAACCGCCCTCGGATCTGGGAAATTACGTGTCCCAGATCGGCACCTTCCTGTATTTCAGTTTCTTCCTGCTGATGCCTTGGTGGAGCCGCATGGGAACGTTCAAGCCGGTTCCCGACCGCGTGACGTTTAGCGCGCACTGACGTGACTGCCGGAGCCCCGAATGAATAAATTTCTCCTCTCCCTGCTCGCCGCAGCCAGCTTGACCCTCGGCACGGCCCGTACGGCCACTGCCAACGAAGGTGCCTACCACCTCGACACCTTCCCGGTCGAGAAAATGTCGGACATGAGCGCGTTGCAGAACGGCGCCAAGCTGTTCGTCAACTACTGCCTAAACTGCCACTCAGCGGCCTACATGCGCTACAACCGCATGAAAGACATCGGTCTGACTGAACTGCAGATCAAGCAGAACCTGCTGTTCGCCACCGAGAAGGTCGGCGATACGATGAAGGTATCGCTCGACCCGAAACAGGCCAAGGAATGGTTCGGTGCCCAGCCGCCCGACCTGTCGGTGATTGCCCGCTCGCGTGCCGGCGGCGGAGGCAGTGGTGCCGACTACCTCTACACCTACTTGCGCACCTATTACCGCGACGAGACCAAGGCAACCGGCTGGAACAACCTGGCCTTCCCGGGCGTCGCCATGCCCAATGTGCTGTGGGAACTGCAAGGCCAGCGCACGGCGGTCTACGTCGAAGAGAAGGATCACCAAGACCCTTCCAAGGTGGCGCACCGCTTCGAGCGTTTCGAACGGGTCAGCCCCGGCAAACTCGACGAGCACGCCTACGATGAGGCGATCGGTGATCTGGTTGCCTACCTGCAGTGGATGGGCGAGCCGGCGCAGGGCAGGCGGGTTCAGATCGGCGTCTGGGTGCTGTTGTTCCTGGGCGTACTCACGGTGTTCACGTGGCGGCTCAACGCGGTCTATTGGAAAGACGTGAAGTAGGCAAGTATCTTGCCGGCAGCCTGATCACGGCTGCCGGCGCCGCGCGCAGTGCGCTGCCAGCAACGGCTGCCCACTGCGTTTTTCGTTTTCAGTATTCGCCCTCGAAAGGAGCCGCCACCATGATGGTGCTTTACTCCGGAACTACCGACCCTTACTCACACCGTTGCCGCTTCGTACTGTTCGAAAAGGGCATGGACTTCGAGATCCGCGACGTCGACATGTTCGCCAAGCCCGAAGACATCGCCTTGATGAACCCGTACAACGAGGTGCCGATCCTGGTTGAACGCGACCTGATCCTGTACGAATCGCACATCATCAATGAGTACATCGACGAGCGCTTCCCGCACCCGCAACTGATGCCCGGTGACCCGGTGGCACGTGCGCGCGTTCGCTTGTTCCTGTTCAACTTCGAGAAGGAATTGTTCGCGCATGTGAACGTGCTCGAAGGGCGAGGCATCAAGGGCACGGAGAAGCAGCTTGAGAAGGCGCGCTCGCAGATCCGTGACCGCCTGACTCAGCTCGCGCCGATCTTCCTGAAGAATAAATACATGCTGGGCGATGATTTTTCGATGCTCGACGTGGCCATTGCCCCGCTGCTCTGGCGCCTCGACTACTACGGCATCGACATGTCGAAGAATGCCGTTCCCTTGCTGAAGTACGCCGAACGCATTTTCTCGCGTCCGGCCTACATCGAGGCACTGACGCCGTCCGAGAAGGTGATGCGCAAATAACAACCGTCATTCGACATCGCGCCTCAACACGGCTCCCGCGAACCGCGTCCCATGAACACACCTCCGATCGCCCCGGCCACCTCCGGCACATCCACCCGGCCGTATATGGTCCGGGCATTGCATGACTGGTGCACCGACAATGGCTTCACGCCCTACGTGGCGGTGTTCGTCGACTCGACGGTACGGGTGCCGATGGAGTTCGTGAAGAACAATGAGATTGTCCTGAATGTCGGGTTCGAGGCTACCAGCGGATTGAAGCTGGGCAACGAGTTCATCGAGTTCAAGGCCCGGTTCGGTGGCACTTCTCGCGAGATCATGGTGCCGATGGACCATGTGATCGCCATCTATGCCCGCGAGAATGGCCAAGGCATGGCCTTTCCGGCGCCCAGTGCGATGGCTGAAGGAGCATCCGATGCGCCCGCTGCTGCCTTACCGGCCGCACCGTTGCGGTCCGTACCGGTCGATGCAGGCGCATCCAAGGCCGAGCCGTCGCCGCCGGAGCCCCCGGCTGGCGGGCGGCCATCGCTGAAACGCATCAAGTAGACTCTGCGTTCGAGCCCTTTCAAGGGTAACGCGCACGCCGGCTTAGCTCAGTTGGTAGAGCACCCGCCTTGTAAGCGGAAGGTCCCCAGTTCGAGACCGGGAGCCGGCACCAACGTTTCGAAGGCGCCGGGTTGCTACCGGCAACCCGGTGCAGAACGGGCGATGCAGTTCAACGCGACTCGACCTTCACCCGGATCGCGCTGACGGGCCAGCCTTTCTCTCGCACGATTTCCTCCAGGCGAGGCTGCAATTGGCGTAACTTCGCAGCCACGGCCGCGTTTGCGGCCAGAAGCGACCAGCCCAGTTCATCCACCGGCCCGGGTTTCACGTGAGCAGCCATGGCTGCAGGGAGGCTGGAGCGGATGGCTTCGAACCGGTCATTCGAGTCGCGCATCCGCTCACGCAGGCGGGCCAGCGGGGCACTGAGTTGCAGCGCCTGCTCCATGCGCAATGCATCAGGAGTCATTGGCTTCTGGCGCGAGCTGGGGGGTGGCTTCACCCGACCGAGTGTAGCGGCGAGGCACTTACCTGCCTCATCGAGACATGTCCGAATGCTAAGATTCGGGGCTTTGCTGTGACCCTCCGCCTTGCTTTTGCCGGGGTTGCCCGCAGTTTCAGCCCTCTGCCGCCACGGCCCTGATCAGGCCGGCTTCTGCCCCTTGCGGGCTTGATGGCGTCTTTCGCTCCCAACCTTCCGACGCCGCATGTTGCCCAAGCTTCTCACCTCGATTTTCGGTAGCCGCAATGACCGTCTGCTGAAGCAGTATCGGCAAGTCGTGGCGCAGATCAACGCACTGGAGCCGCAGTTCGAGGCGCTCGATGATGCCGCGCTGACCGCGAAGACAGACGAGTTCCGCAAGCGGTTCGCGGGTGGTGAGTCGCTCGACGCATTGCTGCCGGAAGCGTTTGCCACTGCCCGCGAAGGTGGCAAGCGCGTGCTGAAGATGCGCCACTTCGATGTGCAGCTGATCGGCGGGATGGTCATGCATTACGGCAAGATTGCCGAAATGCGCACCGGCGAGGGCAAGACGCTGATGGCCACGCTGCCGATCTACCTGAACGCGATCAGCGGCAAAGGCGCGCATCTGGTGACGGTGAACGAATACCTCGTGCAGCGCGACGCTGAATGGATGGGGCAGCTGTACAAATTCCTCGGCCTCACGGTTGGCATCAATGTGTCGCAGATGAGTCGCGAAGAGAAGCAGGCCGCCTACGCCGCCGACGTCACCTACGGCACTAACAACGAATTCGGTTTCGATTACCTGCGCGACAACATGGTGCAGGACACCGCCGACCGCGTGGCGCGCGGCCTGTCGTACGCCATCGTCGACGAGGTCGACTCGATCCTGATCGACGAAGCCCGCACGCCGCTGATCATCAGCGGCCAGGCCGAAGACCACACCGAAAT
>CANJKD010000015.1 GCA_947474415.1 Burkholderiales bacterium
ACTTCAAACTCTCCTCGCGGCTTGGACTGCGGTGTGCTTCGCGGCGTGTTGGTGGAGGTAAGCGGGATCGAACCGCTGACCTCTTGCATGCCATGCAAGCGCTCTCCCAGCTGAGCTATACCCCCTTTGGCCTTTCGCGAGTTGGGGACGGTTTTCACAACCTCCACATCCAGCTTCGAACCACTTCAAACTTCCGGTGTAGCCATCGCAGTACCAAGCGAGAATACGATTATAGCCAGTTTTTCACGTGTTCTGCAAACGCGAGAGAACTGTTTGACAATTGAAGAGTTCGAGCACGGCATCAATAGAAGGCGTCTGTGCGCGGCCGCACACCAGGACACGCACGGCATGGGCCAATTGCGGCATCTTCAGGGCGTGCGCCGCGAGGGTTTCCTTGATTGCCACGCTGATGCCGAGCTTGCCCCAGTCGGCCGCAGCCAGCTTCTCGCCCAGGGTAAGCAACGCCGGGCGAAGCTCATCGCGCACGTGCGCAGCGAGGTCTTCAGCCGAAGGTTTCATCTCGACGAAATACATCGTCAACCAGTCAGCGAGTTCGACGGTGGTGGCGCAACGGTCCTTGAACAGTGCACACATGCGGCCCAATGAGTCGTTGACCTCGACTTGAATGTCACGGCGCTTCAACTGGGCGGCCACGAGCGCCGCCAGGGTGACGTCATCGGTCTGCTTGATGTAGTGGGCATTGACCCACGAAAGCTTGGCGGCATCCCATTGGGCCGGGCTCTTCGACAGGTGTTGACCATCGAACCAATGCACCAGTTGCTCGCGGCTGAACAGTTCCTCGTCGCCATGGCTCCAGCCCAGACGCGACAGGTAGTTCAGCATCGCGTCGGGCAGGTAGCCAGCCTCTTCGTAAGCCGTGACACTGACGGCGCCGCGCCGCTTCGACAGCTTGTGCCCATCGTCTCCGAGGATCACCGGCACGTGGCCGAACAGTGGCAGCGGTGCGCCGAGCGCGTTGAAGATATTGATCTGCCACGGCGTGTTGTTGACGTGTTCGTCACCACGAAAAACGTGGCTGATGTTCATGTCCCAGTCGTCGACGACGACGCAGAAGTTGTAGGTCGGCACACCATCCGTCCGCACGATGATCAGGTCATCGATCTCGCGGTTGTTGATCGTGATCGGACCCTTCACGAGGTCGTCCCAGGTCACGTCGCCATCGACCGGGTTGCGAAAACGAACAACGGGTTGCACGCCAACCGGAACAGCCCCCAGCGACTTGCCGGGTTCGGGCCGCCAGCGGCGGTCATAGTGGGTTTTTTCGCCACGGGCGCGCTGGGCCTCGCGAATCTCGTCGAGTTCGTGCGGCGTGCAGTAGCAGCGGTAGGCGCTGCCTGCGTCGATCATCTGCGCGACCACCGCGTGGTACCGCTCCAGCCGCTGCATCTGGTAGACCGGGCCTTCGTCGTAGTCGAGCCCGAGCCAGCGCATCGAGGCAAGAATCTGCTCGACCGCGTCTTGCGTCGAACGCGCCACATCGGTGTCTTCGATGCGCAGCACGAACTCGCCGCCGAAGTGGCGCGCGTAAGCCCATGAGAAGAGTGCGGTACGGGCCGTGCCCAGATGCAGAAAACCAGTGGGTGACGGCGCGATTCGGGTGCGTACTTTGCGGGTCATGCGTTCAGTGTGCTGAGGCCACGGTTCAGGTCGGCCTTGATGTCTTCGATGTCGTCCAGGCCCATGGCCACGCGGATCATGCCCTGCGTGATTCCGGCCGCCTGTCGCTGCTCTTCGCTCAGGCGCCCATGCGAGGTGCTGCCCGGGTGCGTGATGGTGGTCTTGGTGTCGCCCAGGTTGGCGGTGATCGAACACACTTGCGTTTCGTCGATGACATGGAATGCGTTGCTGCGTGCCAGCACGGCCCCACCGGCTGAATAGCCCTTGACGATGAACGACACCACTGCGCCGCCACTGCCCGATTGCTGCTTGATCGCCAGCTCGTGCTGCGGGTGCGAGGCCAGGCCCGGATAAAACACGCGCTCGACCTGCGGCTGCGCTTCGAGCCAAGTGGCCAGCAGCAGTGCACGTTCGCTTTGTGCGCGCATGCGGATCGACAGCGTCTCCAGCCCCTTCAGCACGACCCAGGCGTTGAATGCCGACAGCGTCATGCCCGCACTGCGCATCACCGGCACGAACTTCTCATTGACGAGTTGCGCGCTCGCGCACAACGCGCCGGCGATCACGCGACCCTGGCCGTCAAGGTACTTGGTGCCCGAGTGAATGACGAGGTCGGCGCCGAATTCCATCGGCCGCTGCAACGCGGGCGAACAAAAGCAGTTGTCGACCGCAAGCCATGCACCGGCCTGCTTGGCGATGGCCGAGAGTGCGCGGATGTCGCAGACCTCGGTCAACGGATTGGTGGGTGACTCGGCGAACAGCAGCTTCGTGCTGGGCCTGACAGCACGCCGCCACTCGTCAGGATCGGTCTGCGAAACGAAGCTGGTCTCGACACCGAATTTTCCGAACTCGCGGCCGAACAACATGATGGTGGAGCCGAACACGCTGCGCGAGCAGATCACGTGGTCACCGGCCTTCAGCAAGCCCATGCCGAGCAGCAGGATCGCACTCATGCCGCTCGACGTGGCAATGCAGGCTTCGGCCCCTTCGAGCGCGGCCAGCCGGCGCTCGAACATCGTCACCGTCGGGTTCGTGAAGCGCGAATAGATGAAGGCCTCTTCCTCATTCGCGAAACGCGCTGCAGCGGTGGCCGCGTCGGGCTGCACGAAGCTGCTCGTCAGGAACAGGGCTTCCGAGTTTTCACCCCAGGCGCTGGGCGGCAGGCCCTCGCGCACGGCGAGCGTGTCGCGCCGCACATCGGCGGGCAACTGGACACGGGGAATCTTCTTGTCGTTCATCAGGAGGCCTCGGTGGCATTTTGCAAGGCCAGCCGCGACCGGTCTGTGCCCTCTTCTTCCTCGCCCTGCGCCTTGCGCTGGGCAGCCATCGCATCGAAGTCGGCCAGCGTCACGTCACCGGTGATGTAGACGCCGTCGAAGCAAGATGCCTCGAAGCCGTTCAGTGTCGGGTTCAGTGCCCCGACCACGCGCTTCATCGCGGCGATGTCCTGGTAGATCAGCGCGTCGGCGCCGATGAACTGGCGGATCTCTTCGATGCTGCGGTTGTGCGCGATCAGCTCTTCGTTGGTTGGCATGTCGATGCCATACACATTCGGGAAACGCACCGGCGGCGCGGCAGACGCCATGTAGACCTTGCGTGCACCGGCCTCGCGCGCCATCTGCACAATTTCCTTCGAGGTGTTGCCGCGCACAATCGAATCATCGACCAGCAGCACGTTGCGGCCCTTGAACTCGACGCTGATCGCATTGAGTTTCTGGCGCACCGACTTCTTGCGCACGCCCTGCCCCGGCATGATGAAGGTCCGGCCCACATAGCGGTTCTTCACGAAGCCTTCGCGATACGGCTTACCGATGCGCTGCGCCAGCTGCATGGCCGAAGGGCGGCTCGATTCGGGGATCGGGATGACGACGTCGATCTCGTTCGGCGGGATCGTCGAGATAAGTCGCTGCGCGAGTGTTTCGCCCATGTTCAGGCGCGCCTGGTAGACCGAGATGCCATCCATGATGGAGTCGGGGCGCGCAAGGTACACGTACTCGAACATGCAGGGGTTCAGGCTCGGGTTGTCGGCGCACTGGGCGGCATGCACCGCGCCTTCGAGGTCGATGAACAAGGCCTCGCCCGGCGCCACATCGCGAACCACCTTGTGCCCTGTTCCTTCGATGGCGACCGATTCGCTCGCCACCATCACCTCGCGGCCCTCGGGGCCAACGCCTTCGCCGAAGCACAAGGGGCGTATGCCGAACGGGTCACGAAAAGCCAGCAAGCCGTGGCCGGCGATCAACGCCACCACGGCATACGAACCCTTGATGCGCTTGTGCACCAAGCGCACGGCGGCAAACACCTGCTCCGGCGTGAGTGGCTGCACACGGGCCACCTGTTCGAGCTCGTGAGCAAGCACGTTGAGCAGCACCTCGGTATCGCTCGTGGTGTTGATGTGGCGCCTGTCGATGTCGAACAGTTCCTGCTTCAGCGCCTGCGCATTGGTCAGGTTGCCGTTGTGCACAAGGACGATGCCGAACGGTGCGTTTACATAGAAGGGCTGCGCCTCTTCTTCGCTGTAGGCGTTGCCAGCAGTCGGGTAACGCACCTGGCCCAGGCCCGTCGTGCCCGGAAGGCCACGCATATTGCGGGTGCGGAACACGTCCCGCACCATGCCGCGAGCCTTGTGCATAAAGCACTTCGTGCCTTCCATCGTGACGATGCCGGCAGCGTCCTGGCCGCGGTGCTGCAGCAACAGCAAGGCGTCGTAGATCAACTGATTGACCGGGCCTTTGGAGATCACACCGACGATGCCACACATGACTGATGCCTCGATTCAACCCGCCGCGCGATTCACGCCGACAGGTAAGGGGAAACTTCTCTTGAAAACCAGGGCCGCAAGCCCTGCAACAGGGCCTGCAACCAGACCGCCCCCTGCGCTTGTTGCCAAGCTGGCGAATTCGCCAGCGGCGTGAAGCCCACCACTGCGGCGAGCACGAGTAGCGCGACCATGCCGCGCAGCAGGCCGAACGCCGCACCAATAACGCGATCGAGCGGGCTGAGCGGCGTCGCACGGACCACGCCGCGCACGACCCGCGCCGCCAGGCCCCACATGACCAGGACCAACAGAAACACACATGCGAACGCAGCACCGTGTTTCAACGCCGAGCCGGGCGCGCCTGCCGGTAGGTAGCGTTCTGCCCATCCCGACCATCGCACGGCCGAGAGCCAGGCCACAAACCAGCCGGCCAGAGACAACAGTTCGAACACGAAGCCGCGCAGCAAACCCACGAGCATCGAAATCGAAAGGAAGGCCAGCAGGCCGATGTCGACCCAACCCAAGGCAAGCGTCATCGACGGCGATCACAGCGTGAGCACGGCCGCAGCCAAGCCGGCGCTGCGGGCCCTGGCCTGCGCCTTGTCCGCCTCAGCACGGGTGGCGAACGGCCCGACACGCACACGAATACGGCTGCCGTCCGCTGTCTCGGCCAACTGGGTGTAAGACTTCATGCCTAGCTTCTCAACCTTCACGCGAGCTTCGCGCGCACCGGCAGCGTCGGCAAAGGCGCCCACCTGAACCACGAAGCGCGGGGCCGCAGCAAAGGGCTCCTTGCCTTCGAGCAAGGCCTTGGCGCGGGCCCCATCGGTTGGCGGCAGCGAGCTGAGCTTGGGCTCTGCCGGTTTCACCGGCACGGGCGCTGCACCAGCGGGGGCGGCTAGCAGCTTCAGTGGCGCAGCGGACGAAGCGCGCTCGGCCAGACCGTCGGCAGGCCTGGAGGCTACAGCAGGGTCACGCCCGGCTTCGTCGCGTGTCTCGGTGATGACGGTGTCGCGTGGCGCAGCGGCTTCTGGCACGACGGCAGCCGAGGCGACTGCGGAGGCATCAGGGTGGTCAGCCTTGCCGACGCCGGCGGACGCCCGAGGTGCCGGCATGACCAGCGCGGGTGCACCCTCCTTGCGAGGGATGACGATCGGAATGTCGACCGGGATCGGCCGTGGTTGGGTTTCGAATACGAGCGGGAAGCCAATGATGCCGATACCCACCAGCATGACAGCTCCGATCAGGCGCTGGCGCGCGCGCGTGCGCGCACGTTGCACTGCATCGGCGGGTTCGCTGACCAACGCGGCCTGCGATGCGGCGTCGGCCTGGCGCTTGAAAAATGACAGCAAACCCATGCAGTGCGAGTTCCGAAAAAGATGCGCGACCAGTGGAGCGAATGACGCCCCTGGACCATCCGTTCGATGGGTGCGCGACGCTCAGAGCGTGTGTTTGCCGGAGAGTCGCGGCACGCCGTTCTTCAATACGCCACCGACGGTAAGGAACGACCCGAAGACCACGATTCTATCAGCGGGGTCTGCGGCGACCAGTGCCGAACCGAGGGCTTGCAAGGGGCCAGCGTAACGCGCCACAGTGACCGGGCCTGGCCCTTTGACGCCGAGTCGCGCATGGCGCGCCACCAGTTCGTCGGCAAGGGCCGCGCGGGGCGTTGGCAGGTCGGTGAAATGCCAGTGATCGACCAACGGCGCCATGCGGGCCAGGATGGCGTCGATGTCCTTGTCGCGCATGACACCGAACACCGCGTGGGTGCGTGGGAAGTAACCCATCTGGTCAAGGTTCTGTGCCAGTGCGGCCACGGCGTGCGGGTTGTGCGCCACATCGAGCACCAGCGTCGGCTGACCCGCGACCACCTGGAACCGACCCGGCAATTCAACCAGGGCGAAGCCGTTCCGCACCGCCTGCGCGGTGATCGGCAACGGCCCGCGCAAGGCCTCGAAGACGGCCAGCGCGCCAGCCGCGTTGAGAAGTTGGTTCGCACCCCGCAGCGCAGGGTAGGCAATGGCGTTGAAGCGCTTCGCACGGCCTGCCCAGCCCCACTGCTGCTTGTCGCCGGAATAGTTGAAATCACGGCCGAAGCGCCACAGGTCGGCGCCGACGCGTTCCGCGTACTCGATCACGCTGTGCGGCGGCACCGGGTCGCTGACGATCACCGGCCTGCCGGGACGCATGATGGCGGCCTTCTCTAAACCGATGGCCTCGCGATCAGACCCGAGAAATTCGGCGTGATCGATGTCGATGCTGGTGATGATCGAACAGTCGGCATCGAAGGCGTTCACCGTGTCGAGCCGGCCACCCATGCCGACCTCGAGAATCACCAGGTCGAGTGGTGCCTGTGACAAGAACCGCGCAATGGCCAGGGTCGTGAACTCGAAGTAGGTCAGGCTGATATCACCACGCGCCCGCTCCACTGCTTCGAAGTGCGGCAGCAACTCGGTGGCCTGGACCATCTCGCCATTGACCCGGCAGCGCTCTTCGAAATGCACGAGGTGCGGCTTCGAGTACAGGCCGACCCTGTAACCCGCCTGCAAGGCAATGGCTTCGAGCATGGCGCAGGTGGATCCCTTGCCATTGGTGCCCGCCACCGCGATCACCGAGGCCGTGAACGCCAGGCCCAGGTTTGCCCTGACCAGGAGCGAGCGCTCCAGGGTCATCTCGATTTCAGTGGGGTGAAGCCGCTCGCAATGCGCGAGCCATTCGGCGAGGGTTGAGGGCGTTGCGGAGGCGTTGGAAATCATGCGACCGCGTCGGCGCTCTGGCGCTGCAGCATCGCAATGGCGCGCGCGATCACACCGCGCAATTCACGGCGATCAACGATGGTGTCGATGGCACCTGTCTGCAGCAGGAATTCCGAACGCTGAAAACCTTCCGGCAGCTTTTCGCGCACGGTGTTCTCGATCACCCGCGGGCCGGCAAAACCGATCAGCGCCTTCGGCTCGCCCATTACAACGTCACCGACAAAAGCGAAGCTCGCGGACACGCCGCCCATGGTCGGGTCGGTCAGCACGCTGATGTACGGCAAGCGGGCTTTCGCCAGGTGCGTCAACGCGGCGTTTGTCTTGGCCATCTGCATCAGGCTCAACAAGCCTTCCTGCATGCGGGCGCCACCGGTGGCGGTGAAGCTGATGAACGGCGTCTTCTGGTCAATTGCGGCCTCCACACCGCGCACGAAACGCTCGCCGACCACCGAACCCATCGAGCCGCCCATGAATTCGAACTCGAAGCACGCAACAACGACCGGAATGCTGTGCACCGCGCCGCCCATCACGACCAGTGCGTCGGTCTCACCGGTTTGCTCGAGCGCGTCTTTCAGGCGTTCTGTGTACTTCCTGCTGTCCTTGAACTTCAGCGCATCGACCGGCAAGACCTCGTGGCCAATCTCGTAGCGGCCCTCGGGATCGAGGAAGGCGTCGAGCCGCTCGCGTGCCCCGATGCGGTGGTGGTGGCTGCACTTCGGACAGACGTTGATGTTCTGCTCGAGGTCGGTCTTGTAGAGCACCGTCTCGCACGACGGACATTTGATCCACAGGCCTTCCGGCACCGTGCGGCGCTCTCCGCGCTCATTGGGCTGGATCTTCGGGGGCAACAGTTTTTCGAGCCAGCTCATGAGGTGCGTCCTTTCAGGAATCGAGTGCGGCGCGAATGCCGGCAATGAAGTCGCCCGCTGCCGCAGCGACGTTGTCGCGCGTTCGGGATTCGAGCAGTTGGACGAGCGCCGTGCCGATGACCACTGCATCCGATACATCAGCCACGGCGCGTGCAGTGGCGGCATCGCGGATGCCGAAGCCCACGCCGACCGGCAGCTTCACAAAGGCCTTTATGCGCGGCACCATGACCGCCACGGCAGCGGTGTCGAGGTGGCCCGCGCCGGTCACACCCTTGAGCGACACGTAATACACATAGCCGCTCGCGATGCGGGCCACATGCCGCATGCGTTGCTCCGTCGACGTGGGGGCGAGCAGAAAAATAGGATCGATCGCGCTGGCCCGCAACGAGGCCGCGAAGGCCTCGCATTCTTCAGGCGGGTAGTCAACCACCAGCACGCCGTCGACACCCACCACGCCGGCGTCAGTCACGAAGCGGTCGACACCATAGCGTTCGACCGGGTTCGCGTAGCCCATCAGCACGATCGGGGTCGCCTGGTTCGTCGCCCTGAACTGGCGCACCATTGCCAGCACCTGAGGCATGCCGATGCCCTTGGCTAGCGCGCGTTCACCTGCCTTCTGGATCACCGGGCCATCAGCTATCGGGTCGGAAAACGGCACGCCCAGTTCGATCACGTCGGCACCGGCCGAGGCCATGGCGAGCATGATGTCGACGGTGGCATCGGCGTAGGGGTCACCGGCCACCACATAGGGAATCAACGCCTTGCGGCCACGCGCACCCAGGGCTTCAAAGGTTGCAGCGATGCGGCTCATTTCGGCCCCTTCATGACGACGGCAGAACCCTTGGCAATCTGACCCTGGCACGACGGCCTGCAGAAGAAGTCAGCGCCGGACAGGTCGGCAATCGTGCCGATATCTTTGTCGCCTCGGCCCGAGAGATTCACCAGCAGGTGTTGATCCTTGCGCATCGTGGGCGCCATCTTCATCGCGTGTGCCACGGCATGGGCCGACTCGAGTGCCGGAATGATGCCTTCGGTGCGGCACAGGCGGTGGAAGGCCTGCAGAGCCTCGTCGTCGGTGATGCTGACGTATTCGGCGCGCCCGATGTCTTTCAGGTACGCGTGCTCCGGGCCGACACCGGGGTAGTCGAGCCCTGCCGAGATTGAATGGGTCTCGGTGATCTGGCCATTCTCGTCTTGCAGCAGGTAGGTGCGGTTGCCGTGCAACACGCCTGGCGAACCCGCCGTCAGCGAGGCCGCGTG
Source organism: Burkholderiales bacterium (assembly GCA_947474415.1). Classification (GTDB taxonomy): domain Bacteria; phylum Pseudomonadota; class Gammaproteobacteria; order Burkholderiales; family Burkholderiaceae_C; genus LMDS01. Next base: position 9,282 of record CANJKD010000015.1, read on the forward strand.
CTTGCCGCTGTCCAGCCCCTGACCCGCCGCCTCGACACCGATCAGCCGTGTGGCCGCGTGGTCGATGTACGGGTAGAAAATGCCGATCGCATTGCTGCCACCGCCGACGCAAGCAATGACGGCATCCGGATGGCGGCCGATCATCTCGGGCATCTGCTCCAGGCATTCGTCGCCGATGACGCGCTGGAAGTCGCGCACCATCATCGGGTAAGGGTGCGGGCCAGCCACCGTTCCGATGATGTAGAAGGTGTTCTCGACGTTGGTCACCCAATCGCGCAGCGCCTCATTGAGAGCGTCCTTGAGCGTTCTGGAGCCGCTTTCCACCGGCACCACAGTGGCGCCCAGCAGGTTCATGCGGTACACATTGGGCGACTGGCGCTTGACGTCTTCGCTGCCCATGTAGACCACGCACTCCAGGCCATAGCGCGCGCAGATCGTGGCGGTGGCCACGCCATGCTGGCCAGCGCCAGTTTCGGCGATCACGCGCGGCTTACCCATGCGGCGCGCGAGCATCGCCTGGCCGATGGTGTTGTTGATTTTGTGGGCACCGGTGTGGTTCAGATCTTCGCGCTTCAGGAAGATCTGGGCGCCACCGAGCTCACGGCTCAGCCGCGCAGCGTGATAGATCGGGCTCGGCCGACCCACAAAATGGGCCAATTCATAGCGGTACTCGGCCATGAAGGCTGCGTCGTTCTGCACCTCCGCATAGCAGCGCTTCAGTTCATCGAGCGCATGGACGAGCGTTTCGGAGACAAAACTTCCGCCATACGGGCCGAAGTGACCCGACGCGTCGGGCTGTTCGTATCTGGGCATGGTGTTTGGGGTTCTTCAGGTATTCGGCAGTGCCGGGTCAGGGCCACGAAGGGCATCGGCCTCTCGCACAGCATCGCAAAACCGGCGCATGGCTTCGGCATCCTTGATGCCTTTGGCCGATTCCACGCCGGAACTCACGTCAACGGCCCAAGGCCGGACTTGAAGAATCCCTGGGATCACATTTTTGGCATGCAACCCACCAGACAAAACGAGGGGACGGGGTACGCCGGATGGAATGAGAGACCAATCGAAAACCTTTCCACCACCGCCAAAACCCTCGACATGGGCGTCGAGCAGGATGGCTTGGGCATCTGAAAATTGCGTTGCGAATTTTAGCAAATCAATGCCGGCAGACATTCGTGCAGCGCGCAGGTAAGGCCTCCCGTGGTGCCGGCACGCTGCGGCGCTCTCGTCACCATGAAACTGCAGCACGAGTTGCGGTGCCGCAGCAAACGCCGCAGCGATGTCGCTGTCAGCGGCGTTCACGAACAGGCCAACAGGCGTCACGAACGGGGGCAGGCGCGCAGCCAATTCCCCCATGCGCTGCGCTGCGATGTACCGTGCGCTTCCGGCATAAAGCACGAAGCCGATGGCGTCAGCACCCGCCAGCACCGCCGCATCGACATCGGCCTCGCGGGTCAGTCCACAGATCTTGATACGGGTTCGATGATTCATTGGGCAGCAGAGGCTCCGGGCAGCCAGTCGAGCACGGCCGGGTCGTCTGGAATGGCATGGGCTGGATCGTAATACGGGCCCACGAAATAAAGACCGTCGGCCGGGAATGTACGCGCTGCAAGACGGCGGTCCCGGGAGGCCAACACTGCGGCGAGCCATTCGGCCGTTCGGGCACCGGAGCCGACCGCCACCAGGCAGCCCATGATGTTGCGCACCATGTGGTGCAGAAATGCATTCGCGTCGAATTCGAAACGCCAGTACGCGCCATGACGAAGGATGCGGATCGAGTGAATCGTTTTCACGGGTGACGCCGCCTGGCATTCAGCCGACCGCAGGGCGCTGAAGTCATGCTTTCCGACCAAGTGCGCAGCGCCTGCTTCCATGGCTGACCGGTCGAGCGCCCTGAAGGTCCAACCCACCGACCCGGCCTCGATCGCCGGGCGCACGGCCGACTCGCGCAAGACATAGACGTAGCGACGGCCCTGAGCGCTGTAGCGGGCATGGAAGACCTCGGGTACCACAGCAGACCACTGAACCGCGATGTCTGTCGGCAAGTACCGATTCGTTCCCCGTACCCACGAAGCCGCCTGGCGGTCGATGTCGGTATCAATGTGCACAACCTGGTTCAGCGCATGAACGCCGGTATCGGTTCTGCCCGCACACACCGTGCGCAATCGTTGATCGGCGAAACGCGACAGCGCCCGCTCCAACTGGTCTTGCACCGTGTTGCCGCTCGGCTGGCTTTGCCAGCCGTGGTAGGCCTGCCCCCGATAGCTCACCCCGAGAGCCACCCTCACGAATGGCGTCCTTCGTCTTGAGAGTGATCCGGCTTTCGAACGCTGGAAATCACCCGAGCGCAGCCAGCATTCCTTCGGCCCGCGTCTTGATTGCCCCCGACGCGTTGGCGACCACTTCCTGCAGCAGATCGCGTGCGCCATCGGTGTCGCCAATTTGGCGGAACTCTTCGGCCAGATCGAGCTTGCGCGAGAGCGGATCTTCGTCGCCATCGAGCGGCGGCAGGTCGATGTCGCCAAAGCCGGACATCGGCGCAGCTTCCGGCGCGGACCCGCGGCCTGGCCTGTCCGGCGGCAACGTCTCGGGCAGATCCAGGTCAAACGAGATGTCGGCCGGGTCGAACATCGGCAAGTCACTTGTACCGGAAGCCGATACCGGCGACAACGACGCCAAGTCATCGGACAACGAGAAGTCGAGGCTCATCGCGTCGTCGGGCGAAGGTACTTCGAGACTTGCAAGTTCTGGCAAGGATTCAAGCGGCGCAGGCGATGTGGGAGAGCCCGTCTCAGGGTCACCCAGATCGAGATCGAGATCGAGATCCAGATCACCACCGAGATTCTGGATTTCAGGCGTCAAGACGCTGGTGACCGAAGACCCGAACTGCGAAGGCGTGGGAAGGACCGACTGCGGCATCGTGCTGGCGCCCAGCGGCTCGATCATTTCGCCGCCTGGTCCCTGAGCTGTCACCGGAACGCCACCTGGCCGGAACAACGGGTTGTCCGGGTCGATTTGCGCGCCCATTTCCTGCGCCTTGGCCCAGTCTTCGCCCTCACCCCGCGTGAGAGCGAACAGCTGAGTCGCGAGCAACTCGAAGCCCTTTGTGTCGCGGCGCTTGGCGTAGACCTCGAGCAGCTTGGTCCGG
>CANJKD010000016.1 GCA_947474415.1 Burkholderiales bacterium
TCTTCGAGATGCTGGGCAACTTCAGCTTCGGCGACTACTTCAAGCACGACGCGATCCAGTACGCCTGGGAACTGCTGACGGGCGTCTTCAAGCTGCCCAAGGACAAGCTCTGGGTCACCGTCTACGCCGAGGACGACGAGGCCTACGAGATCTGGAACCGACAGATCGGCGTGCCGGCCGAGCGCATCGTGCGCATCGGCGACAACAAGGGCGCGCGCTACGCGTCAGACAACTTCTGGATGATGGGCGACACGGGCCCGTGCGGCCCCTGCACCGAGATCTTCTACGACCATGGCCCCGAAATCGCCGGTGGCCCGCCGGGCAGCGCGGAAGAAGACGGTGACCGCTACATCGAGATCTGGAACAACGTGTTCATGCAGTTCAACCGACAGGTTGACGAGAAGAGCGGCGCGTACGTGATGCACCAGCTGCCGAAGCCGAGCGTAGACACCGGCATGGGGCTGGAGCGGCTCACCGCGGTGCTGCAGCATGTGCACAGCAATTACGAGATCGACACCTTTGTGGCGTTGCTGGCCGCCGCCAAACAGGTCGTCGATGCGGCTGGTGGTGCTGACTGCGATGCCGAGTCGCCGTCGCTGAAGGTCATCGCCGACCACATCCGCGCCTGCGCGTTCACCGTCGTCGACGGCGTCATCCCCGGCAACGAAGGCCGCGGCTATGTGCTGCGCCGGATCACCCGCCGCGCCATCCGCCACGGCTACAAGCTGGGCGCACGCAAGCCCTTCTTCCACGCCCTGGTGGCAGCGCTGGTCGGCGAGATGGGCGACGCCTACCCGGAGTTGCGCCAGTCGCAAACGCGCGTCACCGAGGTGCTGAACCAGGAGGAAGAGCGCTTCTTCCAGACCATCGCAAACGGCATGGAAATCCTCGAAGCCGCGCTCGCGGGCGGCGCCACGCTGATCGGCGGTGACCTGGCCTTCAAGCTGCACGACACCTATGGCTTCCCGCTCGACCTGACCGCCGACGTCTGCCGCGAACGCGGCGTCACCGTCGACAGCGCCGGCTTCGACGTGGCCATGGGCCGGCAGCGCGAACAGGCCCGTGCCGCAGGCAAGTTCAAGATGGCGCAAGGCCTGGAATACAGCGGCGCGGCCACCGCCTTCCACGGCTACGAGCACCTGGTTTGCGAGAACTGCCAGGTGACGGCCATCTACATCGAGGGCAGCCCGGTGCAGCGCGCCCGGGCCGGCGACGACGTCGTGATCGTGCTCGACCACACGCCGTTCTACGCCGAGAGCGGCGGCCAGGCCGGCGACACCGGCGAGTTGCGCAACGCGCGCTCGCGGGTGCTGGTCGAAGACACCATCAAGGTGCAGGTCAGCGTGTTCGGCCACCAGGCGCGCATCGTCGAAGGCGAGGTCGAAGTCGGAGACGCCTTTGTCGCGCGCATCGACGGTGAGCGCCGTGCGAAGACGGTGCGCAACCACAGTGCCACCCACCTGATGCACAAGGCCCTGCGCGAGGTGCTGGGGGCCCACGTGCAGCAGCGCGGCTCGCTCGTGAATGCCGAGCGCACGCGCTTCGACTTCGCCCACAACGCGCCGCTAAAGGTGGGACAGATCGCTCAGGTCGAGGTCATGGTCAACGCCGAGATCCTCGCCAATGCCGCCACGAGTGCACGCGTGATGTCGATCGACGACGCGCAGAAAACCGGCGCGGTGATGCTGTTCGGAGAGAAGTACGGTGACGAGGTGCGCGTGCTCGACATCGGCAGCAGCCGCGAGTTCTGCGGCGGCACGCACGTGGGGCGCACCGGCGACATCGGCCTGTTCAAGATCGTCGCCGAGAGCGGCGTCGCCGCCGGCGTGCGGCGCGTCGAGGCGGTGACCGGTGACAACGCACTGGCCTACCTGCAAAACCTGGAAGGCACGATGCACCAGTTGGCCGGCACCTTGAAGGCGGCACCTGCAGAAGTGCCAGCGCGCCTCGGCCAGGTGATGGATCAGGTTCGGACATTGGAGAAAGAGCTGGTGGCGCTGAAGGGCAAGCTTGCTTCCGCGCAAGGCGACGAGCTGCTGTCGCATTCCGTCGATGTGAATGGCCTGAAGGTGCTGGCCGCGCAACTCGCCGGCGCCGATGCGAAGACCCTGCGCGACACGCTCGACAAGCTCAAGGACAAGCTCAAGAGCGCCGTCATTGTGCTCGCCACGGTCGAAGGCGACAAGGTGCAGCTCGCGGCCGGTGTCACGCCCGACCGCATCGGAAAATTGAAGGCCGGTGAGCTGGTCAACTTCGTCGCGCAGCAAGTCGGCGGCAAGGGCGGCGGCAAGCCCGACATGGCGATGGCCGGCGGCACCGATGCGAGCGGGCTCGCGGCGGCACTGGCGTCGGTGCGCGGCTGGGTGGCCGAGCGGGCCTGATGCATGCCGTCGCATTCACGGGCCTGATTGCAGCGCTGAATGCAGCGCCAACCACCGGCGCAGGCGCAACACCATGACGATTCTGGTTCGACGCGCTTCACCGAACGATGCAGCCGCCCATGCCTCGGTGATGAGCGATCCTGCGGTCTAACCCGGCACACTGCGAATGCCCTATGCCGACGCAGAGGCCTGGCGCGTGTGGCTGACCGACATATGCGCCCCAGGCAAGCATGATCTCCCGTTGGTCACCGAACTGAACCGCGAAGTGGTTGGCAGCTCCGGCCTGCACCCGGTGGGCGCGGCGATGCGCAGGCGCCACGTGATGGCGTTCGGCATCGCCGTGGAGCCGCAGGTGCAAGGGCAGGGCGTCGGCTCGGCCCTGATGCTGGCGATGTGCGAGTACGCCGACCGCTGGGCCGGCGTGCTGCGGCTGGAGTTGAGCGCCTTCACCGACAACGCCGTGGCCCTGCGGCTGTAGCGCAAGTTCGGCTTCGTCATCGAAGGCACGATGCGCGGCTATTCGCTGCGCGATGGCCGCTATGTCGATACGCACGCGATGGCGCGCTTCCATCCAAACCCGCCGGCGATCGCCGCGATCGACATCGACCATCCGGTGGCCTGAAGCTGCCGCTGGGCTTCAGGCGGCGCCGGCCCAGAACACCGCGAACCAGCCTTGCTCATCGGTCCAGTGCACCGGTGCATCGAAGCCGGCCTGGACCAGCAGCGCAGCGAAGCCGTCCACCCGGTACTTGTACGAATTCTCGGTGTGAAGCCGCTCGACGACCGCGAAGCTGCGTTGGCCGTTGGGCCAGCGGACGGTCAAGTCTTCGCGCGCTTCCAGGTGCATTTCAACGCGCGACTCGGCGGCGTTGAACAGGCCCACATGGCGCCAGCGGGCGGGGTCGAAATCGCTGCCGATGAGCCGGTTCAAATGGCGCAGCAGGTTCAGGTTGAAGGCCGCTGTCACGCCCAGCGCATCGGCATAGGCCGCTTCCAGCACCGGTGCCGGCTTGACGAGGTCGACACCGATCAGCAGCCCCCCACCGCCCGCCTGCGCCCGGATGTTGCGCAGGAAAGCCAGCGCTTCGGCGGGCGTGAAATTGCCGATGCTGGAGCCGGGGTAGAAAAACACCGGCCGGCCGGTGGCCAAATCTTCAGGCAGGTCCAGCGCGTGCGAAAAGTCGAGCCCGAGGCCGACCACATCGAGCAGCGGGTATTCGCGTTGCACGCGGGCCAGCGCATCGCGCAGGAAGTCGACCGAGATGTCAACCGCCACGTAGCGCGCGGGTTCGAGCAGCGGGAACAGGCGCGACGCCTTTGCACAGTTGCCGGCGCCCAGGTCGATCAGCGTGGCACCGACGCCGGCATGCTGCGCCATCGCTTCGCCGTGCGCCGCGAAGATGGCAGCCTCGGTGCGGGTCGGGTAGTACTCGGGCAGTTCGGTGATGGCCTCGAACAGATGCGAGCCGAGCCGGTCGTAGAAGTACTTCGGCGATGCACGGGCCGGCCTGCCGAGCAAGGCGGCCTGTGCCTCGGCGCGCTCGGCGGCGGAGTCGGCCACATGGCGTTGCAGGAAGCGCGGGGCGCGGTGGGGGGGCGTGGCGGCCATGGGTTGTCGGATAGTGCACAAGGGTGTTCTTGCAATGCCCGCGACCTTACATCGGGTTCGCCCACAATGCTTGCCATGGACTTCCCGCCAGCCCGCCATCCAACGCAGGCCGAGATCGCACCCGCCGGGGTGTCGCGGCGTCGAGTGCTCGGTGGCGCTGCAGTGGCGGCCCACACGGCACGCCCGTGGCCCGCTGGCAAGCCGACGCCGGAATTCGCGCTGACCGACCTGGAAGGCAAGGTCTGGACACTCGCCGCCTTGCGCGGCAAGCCCGTGCTGCTGAATTTCTGGGCCAGCTGGTGCGAGCCTTGCCGCACCGAAATGCCGTCGTTGGAACTGCTGGCCACGCGCCACGAACGTGCCGGGCTGACGGTGCTGGCGGTGAACTACCGCGAGGCCCTGCCGGCGATACAGCGCTTCCTCGGGGTGCAGCCGGTGTCGTTGCCGATCCTGCTCGACCGCGAAGGCGACGCTGCCGCCGCATGGACGCCGCGGGTCTTCCCGACCACGGTGCTGATCGACCGCCGCGGCACGCCGCGCCAACAGGTGCTGGGCGGGCTCGACTGGCTGGGCGACGATGCGGCAGAGCTGGTGTTGCCGCTGCTCGGGCGGGACCACGCTGCGTGAGGTTCGGTGCACGCGTCGCGCTGGCCGGCACGGCCGCACGAGCGCCACGCGCCGATAATCCTCCGCTACGCCCCCGGAGACGAACATGATTCCAATCAGGCTTGAAGCGCACGAGGTTCGCCCATGACCAACGGTGTGCAGATCGGCTTCTCGGTCAACGAAATACTGGCGCTCGCCTCGCTCGCCACCGGCGCCTGCTGGCTGGGCTGGAAGCTGCGCAGCCGGCGCCTGGTAGCGGTGCCAGAGAAGAAGCCGCTTTGGGTCAGCTTTGGTGCCGAACTGTTCGTGGTGGTGGCGCTGATGTTCACCTGCCGCGTGGCCGTGGCCGACTGGCCCAAGGTGCCCTCGGGTTCGATGGAGCCAACGCTGCGGGTGGGCGACTACCTCCTCGTCAACCACCTCGCATATGGCCCGCGCCTACCGTTCACGAACACCGCGATCGAGTTCGGCCAGCCGCAGCGTGGCGATGTGGTGGTGTTCCGCTTTCCGCTCGACGTCTCGGAGTTCTATGTCAAGCGCCTGGTCGGCGTGGCGGGTGACGTGGTGACGTTCAAGGACGGTGCTGTGACCGTCAACGGCGCGCCGTTCGACGTGCAGGTGGTCAGCGAAGGCGTCGGCCCGAAGGTGGCCGCCGAAGACCGCGGCCAGTGGCTGCTGCGCGAGACCACCGAGGGCAGCAGCCGCACGATCAAGGTCAACCCCTTCATGATGGGCAGGCTTGGCGTGGCTGGCATGGCCGAGCAGTGCACGTCCGCGCGTGCCGGCGCGTGGCAATGCACGGTGCCGGTGGGCCAGTACCTGATGATGGGCGACAACCGCGACAACTCGGCCGATTCACGCGTCTGGGGCTTTTTGCCGCACGAGCAGGTCTATGGCAAGGCGGTGCGCGTGCTGTTCAACCTGCACGACCTGTCGCGCGCGTGGACGGCGCTGTGAGCGGCGGGGTGGCGGTCGCGCGGGCGGGCGTGCAGGCGGGCGGGGCGCTGGGTGCCACGCGCCTCGACCTGGCGGGCAAGCACATCGTGCTCGGCCTGTCTGGCGGCGTGGCCTGCTACAAGGCCGCTGACTTTACGCGCGAACTCGTGAAGGCAGGCGCCACTGTGCAGGTGGTGATGACGCAGGCTGCCGAGCAGTTCATCACGCCCGTGACGATGCAGGCGCTGTCGAATCGCGCCGTGTTCACGAGCCAGTGGGATGCGCGCGAGCCGAACAACATGGCGCATATCAACCTCACGCGCGACGCCGATGCCATCGTGATCGCGCCGGCCAGCGCCGACCTTCTGGCCAAGCTCGTGCAGGGCCGCGCCGATGACTTGCTCAGCCTGATGTGCCTGGCGCGGCCGATCGACCGTTGCCCGCTGCTCGTGGCGCCGGCGATGAACCGCGAGATGTGGGCCCACCCGGCCACGCAGCGCAACCTGGCGCAATTGCGGGCCGATGGCTCCACCGTGCTCGGCCCCGGCAGCGGCGACCAGGCCTGCGGCGAAACCGGCGATGGCCGCATGCTGGAGCCGGCCGAATTGCTTGCCGATCTGGTGGCCTTCTTTCAACCCAAGCACTTGCTTGGCAAGGTGGTGCTGATCACCGCCGGCCCGACGTTTGAGCCGATCGACCCGGTGCGCGGCATCACGAACCGTTCTAGCGGCAAGATGGGCTTCGCGATCGCGCGTGCGGCGGCCGAGGCCGGTGCATCGGTCACGCTGGTGGCCGGGCCGGTGGCGCAGGCCACGCCGCGCGGCGTGCGCCGGATCGACGTCGGCACGGCGCAGCAGATGTTCGACGCGGTGATGGCCGCAGCCCTGGCGCAAGACCTGTTCATTGCCACCGCTGCCGTGGCCGACTGGCGGCCCGCTGCCTTCACCGGCCAGAAGATCAAGAAGACCGCCGAGCGCGCTGTGCCCCAGCTGGCGCTGACCGAGAACCCCGACATCCTGGCCAGCGTGGCGCGGCTGCCGAATGGCCCGTATTGCGTGGGTTTTGCGGCCGAAAGCCATGACCTGCTGCAGCATGCGCGCGCGAAGCGAGAGCGCAAGAACGTGCCACTGATCGTGGCCAACCTCGGGCCCGAAACCTTCGGCCAGGACGACAACGCCCTGACGCTGGTCGACGCCCACGGCGAGCGTGCGCTGGCGCGTGCCGACAAGCTGACGCTGGCGCGCCAACTCGTCGCCGAGATCGCAGCCCGGCTTGCCGTGGTCGCGCCTTGAAAAACTTTCGAACGCGCGCTGAAGGCGCTTTCTTCGCAGCGCCGATTTCCCTGCCCCCACGAGCCATCCCACCCATGCCCTTGATCGACCTGAAGGTCCTCGACCCGCGCATGGCGGCATTTTTGCCCGCCTACGCCACACCCGGCAGCGCCGGCCTCGACCTGCGCGCCTGCCTCGATGCCCCGCTGGTGCTCGAACCTGGCCAGACGGTGCTGATCCCGACCGGGCTGGCCATGCACATCAACGACCCGGCCCTCGCCGCGATGATCCTTCCGCGCTCGGGCCTCGGCCACAAGCACGGCATCGTGCTCGGGAACCTGGTCGGGCTGATCGACTCCGACTACCAGGGGCCACTGATGGTCAGCTGCTGGAACCGCAGTTCGGCCGCGTTCACGGTTCAGCCGATGGAGCGCATGGCCCAGCTGGTGATCGTGCCGGTGGTGCAGGCCGGCTTTCGGGTCGTCGACCAGTTTGGTGCGTCTGACCGCGGCACGAGTGGCTTCGGCTCGACTGGCCGGGCCTGACCCGAAGCAGTGCCGGTCTGAGCGGCCGGAGTGGCTACGCGAGAATGCACACCGATGATTACAGTGACGTCGACAACAGGCCATGGCATGCACCACAGAAGCCAACGGGATATTCCATGAATGCAGCGGTGGCAGCGTCGGTGATCGTGGTGGTGGCGGCATTGGCGGTAGCCGGCTGCGGCAAGGAGCCGGCAGCCGGTGCCGCCGCTTCGGCGGTGGCGCCTGTGTCGGCGGCGTCCGGAGGTGGTGGCAGTGGCGGCGGCCCCGTCAGCGTCACTTCAGTGCGCGCGCAGCGGCGGGATGTCGAGGTGATGCTGGAGGCCACCGGCACCGTGGCCGCGCTGAACAGCGTGGACATCCGGTCGCAGGTCAACAGCGTGATCACGCAGGTCAACATTCGCGAAGGCCAGTTCGTGAAGGCAGGCCAGTTGCTGTTCACGCTCGACGCGCGCACCGACGAAGCGAACCTCGCCAGGGCGCGCGCCCAGCTCGCGAAAGACGAAGCCTCGTTGGCCGATGCGCAGCGCCAACTCTCGCGCAGCAAAGACCTGGTGGCGCAGAACTTCATCTCGCAGAGCGCGCTCGACACCAACCAGACCCTGGTCGACACCCAGCAGTCGGCGGTGGTCGCATCGCGCGCCGCGATTGGCTCGGTGCAGATCGCGCTGTCGTACGACCGCATCGTCGCGCCCGCTGCGGGCCGGGCTGGCGCCATCAACGTGTTCGCCGGAACGACGGTGCAGTCGGGTGGCGTGGCGCTGGTCACGATCACGCAGCTCGACCCGATCGGTGTGGCGTTCAGCCTGCCGCAGCGCAATCTGAACGACGCCTTGCGCACGCTGCGTGCCGGGGGTGGCCAGGTCACCGCTGTGCTGCCCGACAAGCGTGGTAGCGCTGTCGGCGGGCTGCTGTTCGTTGACAACGCCATCGATGCGAACTCGGGCACGTTGCGCGTCAAGGCCTGGTTCGACAACCGAGAAGAGACGCTGTGGCCCGGGGCGTTCGTGACCGTGCGCCTGGCCGTGAACACGCTGAAAGACGCGACGGTGCTGCCGCAGGTGGCGGTGATCCAGGGCCCACGCGGCAGCATCGTCTATGTGATCGATGCGCAGAACAAGGCCCAGGCGCGGCCGGTCGAGGTGGTGTATGCGGCCGGGCTCGACGCGGTGGTTCGTGGCGTGGAACCGGGCGAGCGCGTGGTACTCGACGGGCGCCAGAACCTGCGCGCCGGGGTGACGGTGGCCGAGCGTGCCGCCAGTGCGGCGAGCGGCGCAGGGGCCAGCGCGAGCGGCCCCGGCCCGGGGCGCGCGATGGACGCCGCTTCAGGCGCCCGTGCCCGTCACGCGGCGTCGGACGGCTCGGCTGCGGTAGCGCCATGAACCTGTCGGAACTGTTCATCCGCCGGCCGGTGCTGACGGTTCTGCTGAACGCCGCCATCGTGGTGGCGGGTGTCATCGCCTACAGCCGCATCCCGGTCGCGGCGCTGCCGAGCTACAACACGCCGGTGATCAGCGTGTCGGCCACGCTGCCGGGGGCCAGCCCCGAGACGATGGCGACATCGGTGGCGCTGCAGCTCGAGAAGCAGTTCCAGCAGATTCCCGGCGTCAGCGTCATGAGCTCGACCAACACGCTGGGCGCCACCTCGGTGACGCTGGAATTCGACGAGGGCCGCAACATCGATGCCGCTGCGGTCGACGTGCAGGCCGCGCTGCTGCGGGCGCAGCGGACGCTTCCGGTCGAGATGACGACCGCGCCGTCTTACCGCAAGGTGAACCCGGCCGACGCGCCGGTGCTGTTCATTTCGCTGACATCGCCGTCGCTGAATCCGGCCGACCTGAACGACTATGCTGAGCACCTGATCCTGCCGACCCTGTCGACGCTCGATGGCGTTGCGCAGGTCAACATCAACGGGGCCAAGCGCTTCGCGGTGCGCGTGCGCGTGCTGCCGGACGCACTGGCCGCGCGCAACATCAGCCTGGACGAACTGGGCAAGGCGCTCGCCTCGGCGAATGCGAACTCGCCGGTCGGCACCCTCGAAGGCGCCAAGCAGACGCTGACCCTGCAGGCGAACAAGCAACTCCGCAATGCGGCCGAGTTCGCGGAACTGATCGTCAGTTCCAAGGGCGGTAATTCGGTGCGGCTGCGCGACGTGGCGCAGGTCGAGGACAGCTACGAGTCGGTGCGCACGGCCGCGTCGTTCAACGGCGAGCGCGCGATCTCCCTGTCGATCCAGCGCCAGCCGGACGCCAACACCGTCAAGGTGGTCGACGCGGTGAAGGCGGCCATTCCGGGCTTTCGCGCGCAACTGCCGCAGTCGGTGGAGATCAACCTCGTCAATGACCGCTCGGTCTCCGTCCGCAACGCGTTGCACGACGTGACGCTCACGATGCTCGGCACGATCGCGCTCGTAGTGCTCGTGATCTTCCTGTTCCTGCGCCGTTTCGTGGCGACGGTGATCCCGACGCTGTCGCTGCCGGTGTCGCTGATCGGCGCGATCGCGATGCTGTTCGGCCTGGGCTACAGCTTGGACAACATCTCGTTGCTCGGCTTGACGCTGGCCGTCGGCTTGGTGGTCGACGATGCGATCGTGATGCTCGAGAACATCATGCGTCACGTCGAGGAAGGCGTTGACCCGTTCGCTGCGGCGCTGCGCGGCTCGCGCGAAGTCGGCTTCACCATCATCTCGATCTCGACCTCGCTGATCGCGGTGTTCATCCCGATCTTCTTCATGCCCGGCGTGATCGGCCTGCTCTTCCACGAGTTCGCGGTGGTCGTGGCGTTGGCGATTCTTGCGTCGGCATTTGTCTCGCTCACACTCGTGCCGATGCTGGCGAGCCGCTTCCTGAGCGACGAGCAACACAAGAAGCCGCCGGGTGCCACCGTGCGCGCTTTCGAACGCGGCTTCGATGCGATGCTCTCGGGCTACAGCCGCTCACTCGACGTCGCGTTGCGCCATCGGCCGTTCGTGCTCGTCGTCGCGCTGCTCACGTTCGTGGCGACCGCCTGGCTGTTCGTGACGATCCCGAAGGGCTTCTTCCCCGAGGAAGACATCGGCCAGATCACGGTCACCACCGAGGCCTCGGAAGATGTTTCGTTCGAAGAGATGGTGCGCCTTCAATCGCGCGTGGCCGAGGTCATGCGCGCCGATCCGAACGTGGCCACGGTGAACTCGTTCAACGGCGGCAACAGCAACGCACAGAACAGCGGGCGCATGTTCCTGAACCTGAAGCCGCGCGCCGAGCGGGCGGCGATGAAGCAGGTCATCGACGGGCTGCGGCGCAAGCTTCGCGAGGTGGCTGGCATCGCCGTCTACATGCGCCCGATCCAGAACCTGCAACTCGGCGGACGGCAGAGCAAGGCGCAGTTCCAATACATCCTGCAAAGCGTGCAGGCTAGCGAGATCAACGGCTGGGCGATGCGTTTGCAGGAGAAATTGCGCGCGGACGCGCTGTTTCGCGACGTCACCAGCGACTCGCAATTGCGCGGCCTGCAGGCTTCGCTGAAGATCGACCGCGACCGGGCCAACACGCTCGGCGTGGCCATCGATGCGGTTCGTGCGGCACTGTTCAACGCCTTCGGCGAACGTCAGGTGTCGACGATCTACAGCAGTGTCGACAGCTACCAGGTGATCATGGAACTGGCGCCGCAGGCCAAGCAGGACGAAGCCGCATTCAACAACATCCACGTCCGTTCGAGCAGCGGTGCGCTGGTGCCGCTTTCGGCCTTCACCACGGTCGAGCGCAGCATCGGCCCGACATCGATCAACCACGTCGGGCAGCTTCAGGCGGTGACCGTGTCCTTCAACCTCGCGCCGGGCACCGCACTTGGCGATGCGACTGCCAGGATCGAGGCCTACCGTGAAGAGATCCGGATGCCCGAGTCCATCATCACGACCTACGGCGGCGACGCGGCCGTGTTCAAGAAGTCGCAGGGCAGCCAGGCCATCCTGATCATCGCGGCGCTGCTCGTCATCTATGTTCTGCTCGGAGTGCTCTACGAGAGCTACATCCACCCGCTGACGATCCTCGCCGGCCTGCCGTCGGCTGCGGTCGGCGCCTTGCTGATGCTGCGGCTGTTCGACCAGGACCTGACGCTGATCGCCACGATCGGCATCCTGCTGTTGATCGGCATCGTGAAGAAGAACGCGATCATGATGATCGACTTCGCGCTCGATGCGCAGCGCTCCCATGGCAGGCCGCCGGCCGAGGCGATCCGCGAGGCCTGCGTGCTGCGCTTCCGGCCGATCATGATGACGACGCTGGCCGCGTTGATGGGCGCGCTGCCGATCGCGCTGGGACTGGGTGCAGGCGCCGAGTTGCGCCAGCCGCTCGGTCTCGCGGTGGTCGGTGGGCTGGTGTTCTCGCAGGCCATCACGCTGTACATCACGCCGGTGATCTACCTCGCACTCGACCGCTTCAGTGGCAAGGGGCCGGTGACGACACCGGAAGTCGCTGCTTCAGCCTTGGCGGCAGAGCCGGCGAAAGACGCGGCCTGATCGTCAGCGCGCTTCAGTGCAAGCGCGTGCCGCTCGGCGCGGTGTTCATCACGGTGAAGACCGGCTCGCCGACGCTGCCGGCCTCGAGCTCCGCTTCGGTGGCGCAGCGCACGCCGCGCACGGCCAGATCGAGCCGCAAGGCGATGCCTGCCAGCGGGTGATTGCCATCGAGCACCACGTGGCTGGGGTAGACCTCGGTCACGGTGTAGATGGCATCGGTCGGCATGTCGGGTGTGACGGCGCCCTCGGGCATGCCGTCGAATTGCATGCCGATCTCGACCGCATCGGGAAACACCGAACGGGCCTCGAAGAAAACAAGTTCGGGGTTGTAGTCGCCGAAAGCGTGTTCAGGTTCGATGTGGAGTGCCGCGGCAAAGCCGGTTTCCTGGCCCAGCAGGGCTTCTTCGACCTTGCCGAGTAGGTCGTCGCCGCCCACAAAGAATTCGACCGGGTCGGCCAGTTCGTCGATCAGGTTGCCCTGGGCATCTTGCAGTCGCCAGGTCA
>CANJKD010000017.1 GCA_947474415.1 Burkholderiales bacterium
AATCTGCGTCGATGCGGTCGAGGCCGAGGTGCGGCTCGCCCCGGCAGGCGCCTTCTACCTCGTGCTGACCCATGACCATGACCTCGACCTGCGCATCACCGAAGTCATTCTGAAGCGCGCCGACTTCGCCTACCTCGGCCTGATCGGTTCGAAGACGAAGCGGCAGCGCTTCATTCACCGGTTCGAGCAACGCGGCATCGACCCCGAAGCCATCGCGCGCATGAGCTGCCCGATCGGTGTCGGCGGCGTCAGTGGCAAGGAGCCCGAACGCATCGCCATCAGCGTGGTGGCGCAGTTGCTGCAGCGCGTGGCCTGATCAGAGCTGCTCGACCGGCACGAACGGCTTGAGCAGCCACGACTTGATGCGCAACCACGGCGTCGAATCAGGCTCTTCGTGCAGCACCATTTCGCGCTCGCCATCGTTGCTCAGCCATTCCAGCCCCTTGCCGTTCGGCCCCAGCCGCACCCGGTAGGCGCTTTGCAGCCGGTCGATGTCGATGATGCGCAGCAACTCGCGGGCGAGCGGCGGGCTGTCGATCATGGCGCCGAGTTCGGTGTTGATGGTGGCCGAGCGCGGGTCGAGATTCATCGAGCCGATGAACAGCCGCTTCTTGTCGATCACCACCAGCTTCGCGTGCAGCCGCCCGAGCGACTTGCCGAACAGAAACATGCGCTTGTTCTCGCGCAGCCGCGACGAACTGAGCTCGTACAGGTCGACGCCCATGCGCAGCAGTTCCTCGCGGTAGTGGCTGTAGCCGATGTGCACGATCGGCTCGTCGGTCGAGGCGAGCGAATTGGTCATCACCGTGATCTTCACGCCACGGCTGCGCAGCTCGTGCAGCATCTCCATGCTGGTCGGCCCCGGCACGAAGTACGGTGAAGACGCCACCACCTCCTGCTGCGCCGAGCGGATCGCCTCGAAGACGTTGTAGGTGACGCTGGTTTCAGCCAGTTCGCCGCCCACTTCGCCGTCGAAGGGTTTGTCGGGGTGGTCGGCGAACACATAGGCCTCGCCCCAGATCAGGCCGAGCCGGCCGAGGTCGAGGTCGTCGGCGATGGGCCCGTAGCCGAGGATGTCGTTCGGCGGCAGTTCGGCCGGCGGCGGCGTGTTGACCGGGCCGGTCCAGTCTTCGAAACGGGCCCGCAACTCGGCCGGCGAGAGGTCGGTTTTTGCGACCGCTTCGAGCGGAAACACCGGGTCGCTGTTCCAGTAGCGGTCGAATAGATATTGCAACGGTGGCACGACCCAGCCGGTGGTGAAGGCGTCGACGTCGACGAAGTTTTCGGACCTGCTGCGCAGGTAGTACTCGTTCGCCACATTGCGCCCGCCGATCACGGCCATCGCGCCATCGGCGATGAACAGCTTGTTGTGCATGCGGTGGTTCACGCGTGACCACTCGTTGGCCGATGCAATGAAGCGGCCGCCCTGCCCGTGCTCACGCGCGCAGCAGAACGGGTTGAACAGCCGCACCTGCACGTTCTTGTGGGCCGCGAATGCAAGCCACAGCGGGTCTTGCCCGCCGGTGTAGAGGTCGTCGATCAGCAGGCGCACGCGCACGCCGCGCTCGGCCGCATCACGCAGCGCACGCAACAGCCAGCGGCCGGTCTCGTCGTTCTCGAAGTGGTAGTACTGAACGTCGAGCGAGACCTCGGCGCGGCGCGCCAACTGCACCCGCGTGTCGAGCGAGAACAGGCCGAGTGGCATGAGCCGGAAGCCCGACACTTCGGGCGATGGTGCCGAGCGCTGCGCCATGCCACCCAGCGTCGTTTGCGCGCTGATCGGGATCGCCTCACTGGCGATGACCGCGCGGTTCACGGCCGGCAGCGTGCTGCAGGCGCCGAGCAACAGCGCCAGGGCGAGTATCGCGAACCGGCACAAGAACTCACCCGGCGCGCGTTTCATGCGGCGACCCCCGGCTTGCGGGCGATGACGGTTTCAAACACCTTGTGCGTACCGCCCGGCGCTTCGAAATCGCTGGATTCGGCATGCAGGATCGACCAGCCACTGAAGTGCCGTGCCAGTTCAGCGCGTGCGAACAGGCAGTGGTCTTGCGCCTCGAACATGTCGAGGTAGGTCGTGCCTTCGACCAGCACGTTGACCGCCGCCACGCCGCCGCCACGCACGTGCGCCTGCAACTGCGTGAGCATGCGAAGTGCCGTGGCGCAGTCGAAGAACATCAGCAGGCCGATCGACACGACGGCATCGAAGTCTTCGTGGAGCGCATGGTCGCGCAGGTCGGCCAGGCCGGCCTCGACCGCCAGCGCCGTGTCAGCGGCACGTTGCCGAATGTGCGTGATGGCAGCCGGGCTGGCATCGAGCGCGAGCACCGAAGAACCCCGCGCGGCGGCGGCGAACGCCAGGTTGCCCATGCCGCAGCCGAAGTCGAGCACGTGCCCGCGCAGGTACGGGAGGGCGGCCTGCTCGAACGGGTTGAGGGCGAAGTCTTCGCCGCGCGCCTGCCGTTCAAATTGCGCGTCGAAAAACTGCACGCTGTGGCTGGGGTTCATGTCGGGTGGGCGGTTCGGTGGTGGTCATTCCGGGCGCAAACTGCGGTGCCGAGTCATCCGATTCAGTATGCCGCAAGCGCGCGCCGCGCAGGCATGAGTCGATGCACAGCGCCATTCCTGACCACGCGCTGCTGCGACGCAATGCGCCGATTTGCACCAACAAGTTCTCGGATTTGGGCAGATCACCCGCCAGCGCACGCGCCGCTCGCCCGAACGCTGCCTAGAATTTCAACGTCACATTCCGCAAACCACGTGAAAGCGTGGGACGCAAAGCCTCCGGCCTACAGCGCTCAGCGCCACGGCAGCGGGGCCGCCGGTCCGCACGCGCGGGCTGGCCTCGATCGAACCGAGGCATCTTCATGAAAATTCGCCAGCGCCACCTTTCATGCATGTTCACGCCTGTGGCCATTGCCGCGTTGGCCTGCGTTCTGTCTGCAGCCGTGCAGGCCCGGGAAATCCAGAGCACCGAGGAACGCACTGCATGGCCGGCGGCAGCCACCCACACCGACCGGCTGATCGTGAAGTACCGCAACGGCAGCGGAGGCTTCCCAACCGCACGCGCCGCAGCGGCGACCCAGGTGGCCGCGAACCGGCAGGGCGTGCAGATCAGCCACCTCCGGCAGACGGCCAGCGGCGCGCAAGTGTTCAGGCTGAGCCGCCGCATGACCCACAACGAGGTCGAAGTCATCGCGGCCAGCCTGCGCGCCGGCGACGCGAACATCGAGTACGCCGAGCCCGACCGCCTGCTGCAACCCAGCTACGTGCCGAACGATGCGATGTACCCGCAGCAGTGGGCCCTGTCCGACCCGACCGGCGGCATTCGCGCGCCCACGGCCTGGGACCGAACCACCGGCACCGGTGTGGTGGTGGCCGTGATCGACACTGGCGTGCGCCCGCACGCCGACCTCGTGGCGAACTTGCTGCCCGGCTACGACTTCATCACCGACACCTTCATCTCGAATGACGGCAACGGCCGCGATGCCGACGCCTACGACCCCGGCGATGCCGTGCCGGCCGGCTATTGCGCTGCAGGCTCTGCGGCGCACAACAGCTCCTGGCACGGCACGCATGTGGCGGGCATCATCGCAGCCGCCACCGGCAACGGCGCGGGCGTGGCCGGGGTGGCCTTCGGTGCCCAAGTGCTGCCCTTGCGCGCACTGGGGCGCTGCGGTGGCTACACGTCCGACATCGCCGATGCGATTCTCTGGGCTGTTGGCGGCACGGTCGGCAGCTTGCCGCTGAACACGACACCGGCGCGCGTGATCAACCTGTCGCTGGGCGGCTCGGGCGCCTGCGACACGACCACGCAGAACGCCATCAACACGGCCCGCGCGAAGGGCGCCGTGGTGGTGGTGGCAGCCGGCAATGATAACGCCGCCGCGAACAACTCGTCCCCGGCCAACTGCAGCGGCGTGATCGCGGTGGCGGCCACCGACAAGGGCGGTGGCAAGGCCTCGTATTCGAACTTCGGCAGCAATGTGGCGCTGGCGGCACCGGGCGGCGACAGCGGCGCCGGCATCCTGTCTACGCTCAACGCCGGCACCACGGTGCCGGGCGCCGACAGCTACGCGTCGTACATGGGCACCTCGATGGCGACACCCGTCGTCAGTGGCGCGGCGGCGCTGATGATCTCGGCGAACATGGCGCTCACGCCGGACCAGATTGCGGCCATGCTGAAGAGCAGCGCCCGTGTGTTCCCGGCCGCGTGCTCGGGTTGCGGTACCGGCATCGTCGACGCCAGCGCGGCGGTGTCGCTCGCGCTGGGGGCACCTGCACCTGCACCTGCACCTGCACCTGCACCTGCACCTGCACCAGCGCCGGCACCAACGCCAGCCGCCGTGACCGAGTCGACCGCAGCGAATGACACGGTCGCAACGGCGCAAGTCATCGCCGCCTTGCCGGCGACCGTCTCGGGTGCCATCAGCAGCAACACCGACCTCGACCACTTCAAGATCTCGATCGCCGCGGGCAAGAAGCTCACCTTGACGCTGACCGCAGGCGCTTCCTCGGGCTTCGGCATCGGCGTGTTCACGGCGGCCGGGCAGCAGTTGCTGCTGGTGCCCGGCGTGGTGGGGCGAACCCAGCAGGTGGCCATCACGAACAGCGGCACGGGCGCGGCGCAAGTGGTGATCCGCGTGATGCGCTCCGCCGGCAAGACCGGAGCCTACCGGCTGGCGATGGTCTATTGATCCAGCGGCCGCATCCGTCGGCGTGATCTGCCGGCGCCGGTCACCACCGCGTACTCGCCCGGCACCAGATGGCGCGACGCCTTCTTCGCGGCGCGGTAGGCGGTCAGGCCGGCGTCGGTGTACGGCGCCACGTCTTTCGGCGCCAGCGTCTGCGGCAGCTTGATCAGGGAGCGCTGGCCGGTGCGCAGGTACTCGGCATAGCCGCCGTCGGCATTGATGCCGGGGAAGCGGCTGTCTTCGGCATGCATGTCGTTGCCGCGCCGGCACGCCAGGCAGTGGCCACTCGTCACCAGCGGGTGGCAGATGACGGCGTCACCGATCTTCAGGCCGGTGACGGCCGAGCCCATTGCCTCGACCCACCCGACGTTCTCGTGACCCATGATGTCAGGCAGCTTGACCTCGACCTTGTCGCTCCAGATGCCTTCGACCACGTGCAGGTCGGTGCGGCACACCCCGGCGCCGCCGATGCGCACAATCACGTCGGTCAGGTTTTCTATTTCTGGATCGGGCACGTCTTCGTAGTGAACGAAGGCGGCGCTGCTCAGCGACTTGTCGTACTGGTGCAGTACTGCGGCTTTCATGATTCGTCTCCAGGGGATCGGATGGTGGTGGAAGAGCCTGGCGCTGCCCCGTTTCGATGCTGCTGGTACGCAACCGGCATGCCGCGCGCAGACGCATCGCACGCAGCCACTCCGAGCCGTTGATTCCAATGAAAAAGTAACCGGGCCGTCGCGGTTTACCCGCAACCAGGGTTGCACACCGGGTGTCGCGGGATCGGTCGCATGAACGGGCCGTGAGGCGGCCCCGCGCGTCTCGAATTGCGACAGCGTTTTCCCTTGGGTGGCCCGCACGGGCGGATGCGAATGTTCCCGGCTGCTGCCGCATTCCCATGCCATCCAGGCCCGCCGTGAAGAAGCCCGATCGCCCGCGCAAGTCGCACCACCGGCACGCCGGTTTCCAGAACAACGACCTCGACTTCTCCGGCAAGTCGCTCGCCCAGGTGCTGCGCTGGCGCTGGGACGCGCAGCGCAACGGCCTGCCGCCACGGGCCGACGCGGCACCAGCCGCCCGGCGTGATGCTGGATGCGCTGCCGCATGTCGATCTGGTGCTGGCTTCGCACCACCACCACCACCACCTCGACCACCTCGACGAGGCCTCGATCTGCGGCATGGCTGGCCGACAGGGGCGTGCACCACGCGATCGAGCTCGACTGGTGGGAACGGCATCAGGTCGAGGGCGTGGAGGTGACGCTCGTGCCGGCCCAGCACTGGTCGGGGCGTGGCGTCACCGACCGCATGAAGACGCTGTGGGGCGGGTTCGCGGTGCTGGCCCCCGATTGCCACCTGTTCTTCGCGGGCGACACCGGGTACTCGCGTGACTTCGAAGACATCCGCAGCCACTTTGCCGAACGGCAGGCTGCCCACGCAGGCGGCGGCTTCGACATCGCCCTGCTGCCGATCGGTGCCTACGAGCTGCGGTGGTTCATGGCCGGGCAACACGTCAATGTCCACGAGGCGGTGAAGATCCAAGGCGACCTCGGCGCCAAGCGCTCGCTCGGCGTGCACTGGGGCACGTTCGAGCTCACCGACGAAGCGCTCGACAAACCGCCCCGCGCGCTGGGCCGGCTGCGTGCGGCCGAGGGCATTCACGAGAACGACTTCTTTGTGATGGCGATCGGCGAGACGCGAATCGTGCCGCGCCGCGCCACGCCTGCGCCCATACTGGCACCCTTTCGGCGCTCAGACGCCGCAGCCGACCCAGGAGGCCATTGAATGGACAAGCGGCGCTTTCTCATGACCGGGGCACTACTCGGTGCCACCTTGCCTGCGCGGGCCCTGGCGGCCCCTTCCAGGGCCCGCGCGGGCCCGTGTCTGCTGACCGTGACCGGCGAGATCGGCCGCAGCAACCGGGGCCCGCTGGACCCGGCGCTGGATCAGCTGATGGTGAAGCACGGCGCAAAGTTCGACAAGGCCTGGGCGCTCGATACCGCCATGCTGGCCCGGCTGCCGGCCATGACCATCCAACCCACGCTCGAGTACGACGCGAAGCCGCACAAGCTGAGCGGCCCGCTGCTCGCAACGGTGCTCGCCGAAGCCGGCGTCGCGGCGCGCGCGCCGGTGATGCTGGGCCTGCGTGCGCTCGACGGCTACACCATCGCGCTGAGCCTGGCCGATGCCCAGCGCTACCGGATGATCGTGGCCACGGCACTCGACGGCGTGCCGCTGGGCCTTGGCGGCCTGGGCCCGCTGTGGGCCGTCTACGACGCCGACCGGCTGCCCGACTTCAAGGGCAAGCCGCTCAAGGAGCGCTTCGCGCTCTGCCCATGGGGCCTGTACGCCATCGACGTGAAGCCGGTCTGAGATGGGGCACCCGGCACCGGGGTACCGGCGCCACCCGCCAAGCGGGTACACGGGCCGCTTGGGGCGGCCCGGCGCTGGCCCGTGTCGGATGGCGCACCCGGCACCGGGGTACCGGCGCCACCCGCCAAGCGGGTACACGGGCCGCTTGGGGCGGCCCGGCGCTGGCTGGTTCATCCCCACGCACGTGGGGAACGCCAGGTTTTCGACGGTGGCCGCGAGGGTCGCGGCGGTTCATCCCCACGCACGTGGGGAACGCCTCATGGACGACATCGGCGCCGACACCAATCGACGACAGCCTCTTCACTGGACCCGACCGCAGCCGCAAGCCAGCGCCTCAAGCCCGGCGCGCGATTCAGGTAGACACGGCCCGCCGCCGCCACATCCAGGCAGTGGTACGGCAGCAGGTGGTACGCGGCCACCGCATCACCCGACGGGCGGGCCTTGCCCCAATACCGGTAGAAGGCCGGCACGCTCATCTCGGCAGCCCGCTCACCACGAACGGCAAGCTGCGGGACTGATTCGGGCTCCAGGTGCGGGTTGTCAGCATGCGTCACCTCCGGTTGCGGTGCGCGCATCTTAGGGTGCCTACTGGCTCACCAGATGAGCCAGTCAGGAAAAGTACAAACAATTCCTGACAGCGCACCCGGCCGGCCAATCGCCGGAAAACTCACACCACCAGCACCGCCCGAAAGTCATTCACGTTCGTGAACGTCGGCCCCGGCACCACCAGGTCGGCGAGCGGAGCGAAGAAGTTGTAGGCGTCGTTGCGATCAAGGAACTCCTGCGGCTTCAGGCCTTGCGCCTGCGCCCGCGCCAGCGTGGTCGGCGTGACGATGGCGCCGGCGTTGTCTTCGACACCGTCGATGCCATCGGTGTCGGCTGCCAGCACGTGCACACCGGGCTCGCCCTGCAGCGCGATCACACAGCCGAGCAGGAACTCGGTGGCGCGGCCGCCTCGCCCCGGCCTGGCGCCGGGGCCCTGTAACCCATCCGGCCTGGCGCCGGGGCCTGGTGGCCGTTCGCCCAGGCTCTGGACGGGCACGGTCGTTTCACCGCCCGACAGGATCACGCACGGCTTCTGGAACGGCTGGCCGTGGCGCGCCACGTAGCGCGCCAGCGCCGCGTGCACCTTGCCGACCTCGCGTGACTCGCCTTCCATCTCGTCGCTCAGCACATGCACGCCGATGCCGGCCTGGCGCGCCAGCGCAGCGGCGGCTTCGAGCGACTGCTTCGGCGTGGCGATCATGTGGACCTGGTGGCCAGCAAACACCGCATCGCCCGGCTTCGGGGTCTCGAAGGCGCCGCTCTCGAGCCCCGCGCGGGCCGCCGCCGGAATGTCGATGGCGTAGCGCGCGAGGATGCGCAACGCATCAGCGCAAGTGGTTGAATCGGGCACGGTCGGGCCACTGCCGATGACTTCGGGCGCATCACCGGGCACATCGCTGATCAGCAGCGTGACAACCCGCGCCGGCGCGCACATCGCGGCCAGCCGGCCGCCCTTGATGGCTGACAAGTGCTTGCGCACGCAGTTCATCTCGTCAATGGCCGCACCGGAGCGAAGCAGCGCCTTGTTGATGGCCTGCTTCTCTTCCAGCGCGATGCCTTCGGCCGGCATCGCCAGCAACGACGACGCGCCGCCCGACATCAGGCACAGCACGAGGTCGTGTTCCGTCAGGCCTTGCGTGAGTTCGGCGATGCGTTGCGCGGCGCGGCGGCCGGCTTCGTCGGGCACCGGGTGCGCGGCCTCGACGACTTCGATGCGGCCAGGGTTTGTCTTGTAGGCCGGCGGCACATAGTCGTAGCGCGTGACGACCAGCCCCGACATGGGCGCGCCCTTCGGCCACAGCGCATCGACCGCCGCCGCCATTGAGCCGCCGGCCTTGCCGGCACCGAGCACCAAGGTTCGGCCGCCTTTGGAGGCATCGGGCGGCGCGGGCAGGAACGCCGCCATTTCCGCGCCGGGCACGGCCTGCGCGACCGCCGCGTTGAACAACGCCAGCAGGAAGCCGCGTGGGTCGGAGTGGGGTGAAGGAATGGTCATGCGCGATTATCCGATGCGACGGTGCTTGCTCCCTCGCCACGTTGGGGAGTGGGCTTGGGTGAGGGGCTGCGCGCCCCGCCAATATATGTCCGCAGGCCCTCACCACAACCCTCTCCCAAAAGGAGTGGGAGTGCTCTCTCAGCCCTTCGGATCGGGCGCGACCGGGTGGTTCGCCATCAGCTCCAGCGCCTTGACGAGCGCCGAATGATCGAGGTTGGCCATGCCGTTGGCGGCGCACACCTGCATCAGCTGCGCCGCACCGGCGGTCTGCGGCAGCGCCACGCCCAAGGCCCGCGCGCCAGCCAGCGCCAAGCTCAAATCCTTCTGGTGCAGGCCGATGCGGAAGCCCGGGTTGAACGTGCGTTTGATCATGCGTTCGCCATGCACTTCGAGGATGCGCGAGGCCGCGAAGCCGCCCATCAGGGCCTGGCGCACCTTGGCCGGGTCGGCGCCGGCCTTGCTGGCGAACAGCAGCGCTTCGCCGACCGCCGCGATGTTCAGCGCGACGATGATCTGGTTCGCGACCTTGCAGGTCTGGCCGTCACCGTTTGCCCCGACCAGCGTGATGTTCTTGCCCATCAATTCGAACAGCGGCCTGATGCGCTCGAACGCGGCATCGGGGCCGCCGACCATGATGGTCAGCGTCGCCGCCTTCGCGCCCACTTCGCCGCCCGAGACCGGCGCGTCGAGGTAGTCGCAGCCGAGGGCGTTGATCCTGGCTGCGAACGCCTTGGTTTCGATCGGCGAGATCGAGCTCATGTCGACGACGGTCTTGCCGACGCGGCCGTCAGGGCCGCGTGCCGATGCAGAGAGGCCTGCAGCCACGCCCGCTTCGCCGAACAGCACCGCCGCCACATCGGGCGTGTCGGGCACCATCGTGAAGATCACGTCGGCCTGCTCGGCCACGGCCTGGGCGCTCGCGCACAGCGTGGCACCGGCCGCCGTGATCTCGGCGGGCACCTTGCTGCGGGTGAAGACGAACAGCGCGTGCCCGGCCTTGGCGAGCTGGCCAGCCATTGGCGCGCCCATGATGCCCAGGCCGATGAAGCCAAGCTTGAGGGAAGTGGTGGTCATGACGGTGTCCGCGGTGGTGGGGTCGTGAGGTGGGCGCTTCTTGAGCGCTCGTTGGTCGCTCGTTGGGCGCCTGTCTGGGGCCGCTCAGGATTGTCGCCGCGCGCGCTCCAGCCAGCCCAGGCCGGCTTCGGTGGTGGTGGCGGGCTTGTACTCGCAGCCGACCCAGCCGGCGTAGCCCATGCGGTCGAGCGCCGCGAACACGTTGTCGTAGTTGATCTCGCCGCTGCCGGGTTCGTTGCGGCCGGGGTTGTCGGCCAGCTGCACGTGGGCGATGCGGGCGAGGTGCTTCTGCATCGTCGCGATCAACTCGCCTTCCATGCGCTGTGCGTGGTAAATGTCGTATTGCACGCAGACGTTGTCCGCGTTGGGGTCGAGCGCCAGCTCGTCGATGAGGGCCAGCGCCTGCGCCGTGCGGTTCAGGTAGAAGCCGGGAATGTCGAAGGTGTTGATCGGCTCGATCAGCAGCTTCAGGCCCGCCTTCTTGAGTTCGGCAGCGGCGTAGCGCAGGTTGTTGACGAAAGTGTCTCGAAGCGCATCGTCGGTCACGCCGCGCGGCGCCTTGCCGGCCAGGCAATTCAGCTGCGGCACGCCGAGCACCTTCGCGTACCCGATCGCACGGCCGACGCCGTCGCGGAACTCGGCCACGCGGTCGGGGTGGCAGGCGATGCCGCGTTCGCCGGCATCCCAGTCACCGGCCGGCAGGTTGTGCAGCACCAGCGTCAGGCTGTGGTCGGCAAGGCGCTGGTGGATGTCGGCGGCCTCGAAGGCATAGGGGAACAGGAACTCGACGGCCTTGAAACCGGCGCCGGCGGCGCGCTCGAAGCGGTCGAGAAAGGGATGCTCGGTGAAGAGCATCGTGAGGTTGGCGGCGAAGCGGGGCATGACGCGTTCCTTATTCGAACAGCCCGGCCAGCGCCAGCCCTTGCCGGCCTTCGGGGTGGCGGCAGTCGATGTCCTCGAACTCGTTGATCTTGTCGATCTCGGTGCCCATCGCGATGTTCGTCACCTTCTCCAGAATCACCTCCACCACCACGGGCACGCTGAACTCGCGCGCCATGGCCCGCGCTTCGATCAAGGCGGCCTCGATCTTCGACGGGTCGGTCACGCGCAGGCTCTTGCAGCCCAGGCCCCGCACCACGGCCTGGTGGTCCACGCCGTAGCTCTTCAGGCCCGCGTCATCGACGTTCTGGTTCTCGAAGGCGAGCTGCACGCAGTAGTCCATCTCGAAGCCGCGCTGGCTCTGGCGGATCAGCCCGAGGTAGCTGTTGTTCACCAGCACCTGCACATAGGGCAGGCGGAACTGCGCGCCCACCGCCAGCTCTTCGATCATGAACTGGAAGTCGTAGTCGCCCGACAGGCCGACCACGGTGCGCGTCGGGTCGGCGGCCACCACGCCGAGCGCGGCCGGGATCGTCCAGCCCAGCGGGCCGGCCTGGCCGCAGTTGATCCACTGGCGCGGGCCGTACACATGCAGGAATTGCGCACCGGCGATCTGCGACAGGCCGATGGTGGTGACGTAAATCGTGTCGCGCGGGAAAACCTTGTTCATCTCCTCGTAGACGCGCAGCGGCTTGATCGGCGTTTCGGTGAAATGGGTCTTGCGGTGCATCAGCGTCTTGCGCTCGGCGCAGCGCGCGGCCCAGTCGCTGAAATCCTTGAGTCGCTTGCGTGGATCACTGGCCGCCTTGCGCTCACGCGCCACCTGCACGAACAGTTCCAGCGCCGCCTTCGCGTCGCTGACGATGCCGAGCTCGGGGTTGAAGACGCGCCCGATCTGGGTCGGCTCGATGTCGACGTGGACGAAGGTGCGGCCCTTGCAATACACCTCGGGCGAACCGGTGTGGCGGTTCGCCCAGCGGTTGCCGATGCCGAGCACGAAGTCGCTCGCCAGCATCGTCGCGTTGCCGTAGCGATGGCTCGTCTGCAGCCCGCACATGCCCGCCATCAAGGGATGATCGTCGGGGATGCTGCCCCAGCCCATCAGCGTGGGGATGACGGGGATGCCCATGATGTCGGCAAACTCCACCAGCAAGTCGGACGCATCGGCGTTGATGATGCCGCCGCCGGCCACGATGAGCGGGCGCTCGGCTTGCGCCAGCATGTCCAGCGCTTTGTCGATCTGCTTGCGTGACGCGGCGGGCTTGTAGACGGGCAGCGGCTC
>CANJKD010000018.1 GCA_947474415.1 Burkholderiales bacterium
CATCGGCCGAGATGGCCTGCAGTGCCAGCGCCACGGCGCGCTCGTCGACGAAACAGGTGAGACGGCCGCGCAGCGCCAGCGGCAACCAGCGCGCGGCCACCTCGAAAGGCGCATCGGGCGCGAGTTGCATGCGCAGCGGGCACTCGATGTGGATCAGCCGACCCGCCGCGTCGACCACCGGGAAACTGGCGAGTTGCAAGCGCCCTTCGACAAGGGCTTCGCGCACCCGTGCGGTGCGGCCGCGTTCGCCCAGGCCCGCCAGGGCTGGGGCCATCAGGTCGGCGGGGTCGGACCGTGCCGCATCGGGACCGGCTTCGACAGAAGCAACGACCGAGAAGGGCCCGCCGCTCTCGGCGCGTGCCAACGCCAGATCGGCCCCACCCAGCACCTCGGCCAGGGCCGAACCGTGGCGCGTCTCGACCACACCGGCGGCGACGGCCACGCCGTGCGCAAACGCCGGCAGCGCCGCGCGCAACAGCGCCACCACGGCCACCGCTGTCTCGCGCGCCAACCCGCCCACCGGCAAGGCCAGGCCGAAGTCGGAGCCGTTGAGCCGGCCCACGAAGGCACCGTCGACCCGCTGCGTGTAGGTTTGCAGCGTCTGCGCGATGGTGGCGATCAGCCGGTCGGTGCTGTCGTGGCCGAGCGAGCGGTTGACCTCGGCCAGATCGATCACCCGCAACAGCACCAGCCCACCGGCAGCGGGCCCGTCTTCCCGATGCAGGCTGGCACCGAGCAAGGCCATGAAGTGGCTGCGGTTCGACAGGCCGGTCAGCGCATCGCAGGTGGCTTGGCGGCGCATGGCCTCCACTTGTGCGGCCTGGCCCTCGAATACGCCACGCAGGCGGTTGACCATGGTGTTCATCGCGCGTGTCAGGCGGCGCAGTTCGGGCACTTCGGGCTCGACGAGCGTGGGGTACTCGCCGCGCTGTACGGCATTCGCCTGCCGAACCATCGCGTCGAGCGGCCGGCGGATGCGCGCGACGCCCACGGCAGCCAGCAGCCCCGCGCAAAGGCCCACGCTGGCCAGCACCAGCGCCACGCGCAGACTGCCACGCCACAACGCGTCGAGCGCATAGGCCGACTGGCTGACCACCTCGACCGTGCCCAGCGGGCGCCAGCCGTCGGACACCTGGGCCACGCCGGGCACCGACTCGATCGGCAGCCACGCTGCAAACCAGACCGGCGCCACGCTGGCGGGCCCTGGCCGGTCGTGGGTGTTGCGTTCGAACAGCGTCCTGCCATCGGTGCCGGCGACGCGCATGTAGCTGTAGAAGCCGCTGTCGAACTGCGCTGCCGCAGCCCGCGCCATCAGCTCGGGTTGGCCGCGTTGCTGCGACAGCACCAGCGCCAAGGCAGTCGCGTTGTCGCTGTTCTTCAGGCGCAACTGCGTCTGCAGCGTCTCGCGCACCGAATACACGTTCACGCCAACGCTGCCGGCCCAGGCCAGCACCAGCGTGGCCAACAGCAGCAGCCCGATCTGCCGAATCAACGACATGCCCAGTTCCCCGTCTTCATTGAAACCCTTCGCACCGAACCCCGACCCGCCACGCGCCGGCGGGTGGCCCGCGCTGCAGCCGCTCGCACCCTGCCGCAAGCCGTTGGCATTGAAGCTGACCAAAAATGACAGGTCCGGGCGGCGCGAGGCGAGCCGGAGGTCGGTGGCCAACGTGTCAAGTATCGGCGGATCCCGCAAGGCGGTGCTGCGGGCAGCGCAGGCAACGTGCCCGCCCCGGTCGAACACCGCGTCGCGCTACTTCCTGACCGGCGGCAGGTCGGTGCACACCCCTTCGAAGGCCTCGGCCGCCAGACCAATGCTCTCGCCCAGCGTCGGGTGCGGATGGATGGTCTTGCCGATGTCGACCGCGTCCGCGCCCATCTCGATCGCCAGCGCGATCTCGCCGATCATGTCGCCCGCGTGCGTACCGACGATGCCGCCGCCGACGATGGCGTGCGTGTCTGCGTCGAACAGCAGCTTGGTGAAACCTTCGTCGCGCCCGTTCGCGATCGCGCGGCCCGAGGCGCTCCACGGGAACAGGCCCTTCCTGACCCTCATGCCGTTCGCCTTGGCCTCGTCTTCCGTCACGCCGACCCACGCCACTTCGGGGTCGGTGTAGGCCACGCTCGGGATCACGCGCGCATCGAAGGCCGCCTTGCTGTCGCCGGCCGCCACTTCGGCGGCCACGTGGGCCTCGTGCACCGCCTTGTGCGCCAGCATCGGCTGGCCGACGATGTCGCCGATCGCGAAGATGTGCGGCACGTTGGTGCGCATCTGGATGTCGACCGGGATGAAGCCGCGGTCGGTGACCGTGACGCCCGCCTTGTCGGCACCGATGCGCTTGCCGTTCGGCACGCGGCCCACAGCCTGCAGCACGAGGTCGTAGACCTGTTCCTTGAGCTGGCCTGCGGTTCCGTCAACCGATTCGAACTTCACCAGAATGCCGTCCTTGGTGGCCTCGGCACCGACCGTCTTCGTCTTCAGCATGATGTTGTCGAAGCGCGGCGCGTTCATCTTTTGCCACACCTTCACCAGGTCGCGGTCTGCCCCCTGCATCAGGCCGTCGAGCATCTCCACCACATCGAGCCGCGCCCCCAGCACGGAGTACACCGTGCCCATCTCCAGGCCGATGATGCCGCCGCCGATGATCAGCATGCGCTTCGGGTTCTGGCGCAGTTCCAGCGCACCGGTGGAGGTGACGACGCGCGGGTCGTCCGTCGGCAGGAAAGGCAGCTTCACGGCTTCGGAACCGGCGGCGATGACGGCCTGTTTGAACTTCACCGTCTGCTTGCCTCCCTTGGCCAAGGCGATGCCGAGGTGGAACGGGTCGAGGAACTCGGCCGTGCCGTGCACCACCGTGACCTTGCGCATCTTCGCCATCGCAGCCAGACCGCCGGTCAGCTTGCCGATGACCTTTTCCTTGTGCGTGCGCAGCTTGGCCAGGTCGAGCACGGGCGGCGCGAAGGTGACGCCCATCGCGTCGAAGTGCTTCACTTCGTCCATCACCGCCGCCACGTGCAGCAAGGCCTTCGACGGGATGCAACCCACGTTCAGGCACACGCCGCCGAGGGTGGCGAAGCGTTCCACCAGCACGACCTTCAGCCCCAAGTCGGCCGCGCGGAACGCGGCGGAATAGCCGCCAGGGCCGGCGCCGAGCACGACGAGGTCACATTCGACATCAGCGCCGCCGGCGTAGCTCGACGCGATGGCGGCGGTGGCTCCCCCCTCACCTCGGCCCTCTTCCGCCGGCGCGGGAGAGGGAGCAGGAAGCGGCGATTCACTCCCTCGCCCGATTGCGGGAGAGGGTTGGGGTGAGCGTACTGCCGCCGCACCCTGCACCTCCAGCGAAAGAATGACCGACCCGTGGTTGACCACGTCACCGACCTTGAGCTTCACTTCCTTCACCACGCCGGCACGCGACGAAGGGATCTCCATCGAAGCCTTGTCGCTCTCCACGGAAATCAGGCTTTGTTCGGGCTTCACGGTATCGCCGGCCTTGACGAGCAGTTCGATGACGGCCACGTCCTTGAAGTCGCCGATGTCCGGAACCTTGATGTCGATGAGGGCCATGCTCAGCCTTTCACTACGTTGAGTTTGATGGTGTGGGCGTGAATCGGCCCACTGGAGTTCTTGTCGAATTCGCAGCCCGAGCGCACCCCCAGCTCCGCCAGTTCGCGCGCCGTCTTCAACTTGTCGAAGCCGGCGTACATTGCACCGAGCGCGAACGCGCGGCCGGTGCCGACGGCCCAGAAGCGGTCGAACTCGAAGACCTCGCGGTACGAGTACACACCGAAGATGCCGGCATGGTTCGCGATCAGCGCAGTGAACTGCGAGCTCTCGTACGGGTCGGCGTCTTCTTCCTTGGTGTTCAGGAAGAAGGTCTCCTTGAGCTTCGGGTGCAGCTTCAGGAAGGTCTCGAAAACCTGGTCGCGCGAGTGCAGGCGCAATTCGCCCGGCGGCAGGCTGTCGAGCGCGCGGCGCAGCACCGGGAAGTGCGCCGTGGTGCCGGCCATGCCGATCCAGCTGTCGCCGACCTTGAAGAGCTTCTCATTGGCCTCGTAGCCATGCGCCAGCCGCGTGTCACCGAAGGTGACGAGTGTGTCGGCGGCAATCGCGACTGTCCCGTTTTTTCGCACCACCACGACCGTGGTCATGGCCTACAGGAGCACGTGGCGGAAGTCACCCAGGATCTGGCCGAGGTACGCATTGAAGCGCGCCGCCGCGGCGCCGTCGATCACGCGGTGGTCCCAGCTCAGGCTGAGCGGCAGCATCAGGCGCGGCTGGAACGCACCGCCATTCAAATTCGCGTCCCACACCGGTTCCATGCTGCTCTTGCAAACGCCGAGGATGGCCACTTCGGGCGCGTTGATGATCGGCGTGAAGTAGCGCCCACCAATGCCGCCCAGCGACGAGATCGAGAAGCAGCCGCCGCTCATCTCGGCCGGGCTCAGCTTGCCGTCGCGGGCTTTCTTGGCCAGTTCGCCCATCTCTTGCGAGATTTGGAAGATGCCCTTCTTGTCGGCGTCCTTGATCACAGGGACCATCAGGCCGTTCGGCGTGTCGGCCGCGAAGCCGATGTGGAAGTACTGCTTGAAGACAATCTGGTCGCCGTCGATCGACGCGTTGAACTCGGGGAACTTCTTCAGCGCCGCCATGCAGGCCTTGATCAGGAAGGCGAGCATCGTGACTTTGATGCCGGCTGCGCCTGGCCGTTCGTTCTCCTTGTTCGTGGAGACACGGAAGGCTTCGAGGTCGGTGATGTCGGCGTCGTCGTGGTTCGTGACGTGCGGGATCAACACCCAGTTGCGGTGCAGGTTCGCGCCGCTGATCTTCTTGATGCGCGACATGCCCTTGCGCTCGACCGGGCCGAACTTCGAGAAGTCGACCTTCGGCCAGGCCAGCAGGCCGGGAAACGTGCCCCCGCTCGCAGCGGCGTCGGGCGCCTTGGCCGCTTGCGCTCTGGTTTGCGTTGCGCCAGCCATCACACTCTTGACGAAGCCCTGCACGTCGGCCTGAGTAATGCGGGCTTTCGGACCGCTGCCGTTCAATTCGCCCAGCGGCACGCCAAGCTCGCGGGCGAGCTTGCGGATCTTCGGCGAAGCGTGCGGCAACATGCCCTTGGGCGCGCTCGGTTCGTGGGCGGGCAAAGCGGCCGTCGGCAGCGCCTTTGCGACGGCTGTTGCGGGTACTGGCGCAGGCACCGACGCCACCGCGGCCCCCGGCGCCGAAGCGGCGGCAGCCGCAGGCGCTGCTGCGGAAGCGCCGCTGGCCTGAACGACCGCGACGAGGCTGCCCTTCCTGACCTTGTCGCCGACCTTGACCTTCACCTCGATCACGGCGCCGGCATGCGACGACGGAATCTCCATCGAGGCCTTGTCGCTCTCGACCGTGATCAGGCTCTGCTCGACCTGGATGGTGTCGCCGACCTTGACCATGACCTCGATCACGGTGACTTCATCGAAGTCTCCGATGTCGGGGACCAGCACGTCGACGGGTGCGCCACCAGCCTCACTTGCAGTGCGCGTTGCGGCTAGCAAGCCGGAACCTTCCACCTCGATCATCAACACCAGCGACCCTTCGGCCACCTTGTCGCCAACCTTGACCTTCAACTCCTTCACCACGCCGGCATGCGACGACGGGATCTCCATCGAGGCCTTGTCGCTCTCCACCGTGATCAGCGATTGCTCGGCCTTCACCGTGTCGCCGGGCTTCACCAGCAGTTCGATGATTTCCACTTCCTTGAAGTCGCCGATGTCCGGGACCTTGACTTCCAGCAGTGCCATTTTCTTTGTCTCCGTGTTCGTTCTCGGGCGCGCGCTGTTGAGGAAACGCACCGCCGCCCGAAGTTTCCTCACCCTCCTTCGGGCTCGGACGACGTATGTTGTCGGCCCGGGGGCGCCATTTTCTAAGCGTACAGCGGGTTGATCTTGTCGACGTTGATGCCGTACTTCGCGAGCGCCTCGGCCACCTTGGCCATCGGCACCGTGCCTTCATCGGCCAGCGCCTTCAGCGCCGCCACCACGATGTAGTGCCGGTTCACCTCGAAGTGCTCGCGCAGCTTGCTGCGGAAGTCGCTGCGGCCAAAGCCGTCGGTGCCGAGCACGCGGTAGGTGCGGCCCTTCGGAATGAAGGCGCGGATCTGCTCGGCATAGTTCTTCATGTAGTCGGTCGACGCGATCACCGGGCCGGCGTACTTGTCGAGCTGCGCGGTGACGAAGGCCACGCGCTGCGATTCGTCGGTCGGGTGCAGCAGGTTCCAGCGGTCGGCGTCCTGGCCGTCGCGTGCGAGCTGGTTGAAGCTCGGGCAGCTCCACACGTTCGCCGCCACGGCCCAGTCGGCTTCCAGCAATTTCTTGGCAGCGACGCTCTCCAGCAGGATGCTGCCGCTGCCGAGCAGGTTCACACGCGGCGCGGTGCCGGAGGCGCCCTTCGGGCTCGGCGCCGCGCCTTCGTCGAGCAGGTACATGCCTTTGATGATCTGCGCCTCGGTGCCGGACCTGAGGCCTGGCATCGGGTAGTTCTCGTTCAGCAGCGTAATGTAGAAATACACGTTCTCCTGGTCTTCGACCATGCGCTTCAAGCCGTGGTGCAGGATCACGCCCACCTCATGTGCGAAGGTCGGGTCGTAGCTGATGCAGTTCGGGATCGTGCTGGCCAGGATGTGGCTGTGGCCGTCTTCGTGCTGCAGGCCTTCGCCGTTCAGCGTGGTGCGCCCAGAGGTGCCGCCGAGCAGGAAGCCGCGTGCCTGCATGTCGCCCGCAGCCCAGGCCAGGTCACCGACACGCTGGAAGCCGAACATCGAGTAGTAGACGAAGAACGGAATCATGATCCGGTTGTTCGTGCTGTAGCTCGTGGCCGCCGCGATCCAGCTGCTCATGCCGCCGGGTTCGTTGATGCCTTCCTGCAAGACCTGGCCGGCCTTGTCTTCGCGGTAGTACATCACCTGGTCCTTGTCGACCGGCGTGTAGTTTTGCCCTGCGGGGTTGTAGATGCCGATCTGGCGGAACAGGCCCTCCATGCCGAAGGTGCGGGCCTCGTCGACCAGGATCGGCACGGCGCGCGGGCCCAGTTCCTTGTCGCGCAACAGTTGCGTCAGGAAGCGCACGAAGGCCTGCGTGGTCGAGATCTCGCGGCCCTCCGCCGTGGCGTCGAGCACGGCCTTGAAGGTGTCGATTGGCGGCACGGCGAGCTTCTCGTCGGCCTTGGTGCGGCGGTGCGGCAGGTAGCCCCCAAGTGCCCGGCGCTTCTCGTGCAGGTACTTCATCTCCGGCGTGTCGTCGGCCGGCTTCAGGAACGGGATGTCGTGCAACTGGTCGTCGGGGATCGGGATGTTGAAACGGTCGCGGAAGATCTTCACGTCTTCGTCGATCAGCTTCTTGGTCTGGTGCGCGGTGTTCTTGCCCTCGCCGCTCTTGCCCATGCCGTAGCCCTTGACGGTCTTGATCAACAACACGGTGGGCTGGCCCACATGGTTGTTCGCCTTGTGGAAGGCGGCATACACCTTCTGCGGGTCGTGGCCGCCGCGGTTCAGGCGCCAGATGTCGTCGTCGCTCATCTTCGCAACCATCTCCAGCAGCTTCGGGTGCTGGCCGAAGAAGTGCTTGCGAACGAAGGCGCCGTCGTTCGCCTTCATGGCCTGGTAGTCGCCGTCGACAGTGTCCATCATCACCTTGCGCAGGATCTCGTCCTTGTCGCGCGCCAGCAGCGGGTCCCAGTAGCTGCCCCAGAGCAGCTTGATGACGTTCCAGCCCGAGCCGCGGAACTCCCCCTCCAGTTCCTGGATGATCTTGCCGTTGCCGCGCACCGGGCCATCGAGGCGCTGCAGGTTGCAATTGACGACGAAGATCAGGTTGTCGAGCTTTTCGCGCGCCGCCATGCCGATGGCGCCGAGCGATTCGGGCTCGTCCATTTCGCCGTCGCCGCAAAACACCCAGACCTTGCGATTCGCGGTGTCGGCGATGCCACGTGCGTGCAGGTACTTGAGAAAGCGCGCCTGGTAGATGGCCATCAGCGGGCCCAGGCCCATCGAGACGGTGGGGAACTGCCAGAACTCGGGCATCAGCTTCGGGTGCGGGTAGCTGGAAATTCCCTTGCCATCGACCTCTTGCCGGAAGTTCAGCATCTGCTCTTCGCTGATGCGGCCTTCCATGAAGGCGCGGGCGTAGACGCCGGGTGAAGAGTGGCCCTGGAAGTAGAGCAGGTCGCCGCCATGGCCTTCGCACTCGGCGTGCCAGAAGTGGTTGAAGCCCGTACCGAACATCGTGGCCAGCGAGGCAAAGCTGGAGATGTGGCCGCCCAGGTCACCGCCGTCGACCGGGTGCAGGCGATTCGCCTTGACGACCATCGCCATCGCGTTCCACCGCATATAGGTGCGCAGCCGTTCCTCGATCTCGATGTTGCCTGGAGAGCGCTCTTCCTGGTCGGCAGGAATGGTGTTCACGTAGGCCGTATTGGCCGAGAACGGCACGTCGATACCGGCCTGGCGCGCATGGTCGATCAGGCTCTCGAGCAGGAAGTGGGCGCGGTCACCGCCCTCCGCACCAATGACGGCAGACAGGGCGTCGAGCCACTCGCGGGTTTCGGTCGAGTCGATGTCGTTCGCCGAAGCGCCGAGGAATGAATCAGGCATGTCTGACATGCTTGTCTCCTGTCATGAATCTGGGGTTTTCTTGAGGCCGGCAGGAGTGTCGCACAACTGGAATTGTTTTCCAAATTGTGCGAAGTGATTTTGTATAATGGAATTTCATTGCGACTTTGCTCACCGTGCGGCGCAATTCTTAACGCTCGCACTGCTTCAACACGAGCCAGCTCGGACCCGCCGGCGGGCGCTGCATCGATAATCCCGCGATGCACCCTTCCCCCGACGCCGCCCCGCAGCCGCGCCCCCCGAAGAACTGGCCCGAACGACGTTTCGGGCACTGGTGGCGGCGCCAGTCGGCGGCACGCCAGGACCGCTTCGCCACGCTCGGCCCGCTGGTGTCCGTGTTGCTTTTTCTGGCTGCCATCATCTTGGCGTTCTGGTATCTGCGCAATGAGGAATTCGAGCGCGAACAAGAGGCCGTCAAGCGCGACACCGAAGTCGCCCAACTGCAGATCCGTTTGCGCCTGGTCGAGAACCAGGAACAGCTGATCCGCATTGCCCGCGAAATTGCCACGCGCGCCATCGACCGTGGCCAGTTCCTGGCCCAGGCCGCCACCTTCACCCGCGAGCGGCCGGAAATCACCAACCTGGTGTGGATCGATGGCGCGCACACGCCAAAGGCCAGCTATTCGGCGACCAGCTTCCCGCCCGACGCCGGCGTGTCGAGCGACGACACGCCCGCCGCACTGCCGCGCGAGGGCAGCGGCAACGCTTCCGAGGCCGCTTTCATCGCGTCCCGCACCCAACGACAACCGGTCTATTCCAGGCAGTTCCTCGACGCCTTCGGCAACCCGGTGTTCCAGCTCCAGGTGCCGCTGCTCGAACACGCCGGTTTCGTCGGCGCGCTGATCGCCGAGTACTCGATCGAAGGCCTGATGCGCCGCAATGTTCCGAAGGAAATTGCAGCGCGCCACGCCATGAGCGTGCTCGACGCCGACGAGCGCATCGTCGCCAGCACGGTGACGCAGATGCCGGGGGCGACGGTTCAGCGCCCGACTATCGTCCACCAGATCCCCGTCACGCCGGCGAACAACGGTCTGATCCTGCGCGGCCAGGGCTACCGCACCTCGATCAGCCTGATCAGCAACACGCTGTTCTGGATGGTGGCCGCGCTGTCGGCGCTGACGGTCTGGATGCTGCTCGGCACCTGGCGCCACATGGGGCGGCGCGTGCAGATGCAGAGCGCGCTGGTGACCGAAACGAACTTCCGCCGCGCCATGGAGAACTCGATGCTGACCGGCATGCGGACCATGGACATGGAAGGCCGTATCACCTATGTCAACCCGGCCTTCGGCGCAATGACCGGCTTCTCCGAGGCCGAACTGGTGGGCCGCAAGCCACCGTTCCCCCACTGGCCTCCCGACCGCTTCGACGAAAACGCCCGCCTGCTGCAGCAGGAATTGCAGGGCCGCAGCCCGGTCGGCGGCATCGAGGTGAAGGTGATGCGCAAGGACGGCTCGCTGTTCGATTCGCGCATGTACGTGTCGCCGCTGATCGACTCGAAGGGCCAGCAGACGGGCTGGATGACGTCGATGACGAACATCACCGAAGCGAAGCGCATCCGTGACCAGCTTTCGGCCTCGCACGAGCGCTTCACGACCGTGCTTGAAGGGCTGGACGCCGCCGTTTCGGTGCTGTCGGTGAACCAGGGCGAACTGCTGTTCGCGAACCGCTCGTACCGCCTCTGGTTCGGTGCCGAATCGCAAGGCCATGCGCAGCTCGCTGGGGCCGACAAGGGCATGCCCTACCTGGCCGAGATCGACGATGCGGTCGACAACTTCGGCGGCCTGCCGACGCAGGAGTTGACCGAGGCCGGCTCCGAGTCGCGCGAGGTGTTCATCGAGTCGCTGTCGAAGTGGTTCGACGTGCGCGCACGCTACCTGCAATGGACCGACGGCCGCTTGGCGCAGATGCTGATCGCCACCGACATCACCGCGCGCCGCAACGCCGAAACGCTGGCGGCCAGCCAGGCCGAGAAGGCCCAAGTGACCAGCCGTCTCGTGACGATGGGCGAGATGGCCTCGTCGGTGGCGCACGAGCTGAACCAGCCGCTGACCGCCATCACGAACTACTGCAACGGCATGGTCACGCGCGTCAACAACAACGCGATCGAGAAGGCCGACCTGATCGCCGCTTTAGAGAAAACCTCGCGCCAGGCGCAGCGCGCGGGCCAGGTCATCCACCGCATCCGCACATTCGTGAAGCGCAGCGAACCGCAGCGCCAGGCCGCGCAGGCGAGCGAAATCGTCGACGACGCGGTCGAACTCGCCGGCATCGAACTTCGGCGCCGCAACGTCGCCATTCGCACCTATGTGGCGAAACGCCTGCCGACGCTGCAGGTCGACCCGATCCTGATCGAACAGGTGGTGCTGAACCTGTTGAAGAACGCGGCGGAAGCGATCGACAACGCGCACCTGCCGCCAGCGCGGCGCAACATCGAGTTGCGCGTGGTGCCGCACCACACACCCGAAGACGGCGGCATGATCGAGTTCAGCGTCACCGACATGGGCCCCGGCCTTCAGCCCGAAGTGATTACGCGCCTGTACGAGGCCTTCTTCTCGACCAAGGTCGATGGCCTGGGCATCGGCCTGAGCCTGTGCCGCTCCATCATCGAGAGCCACCGCGGGCGTATCAAAGCGCGGAACCTCTACAATAGAGAAGTGGTCGTGGGCTGCCGTTTTTCATTCACGCTGCCCGTCAAAGTCTCGGCCACAGACCCTGCCACACCCAAGGCGTTTGTGACCCTATGAGCTTGATTCCAAAGAAGGGCACCGTCTACGTCGTCGACGACGATGAGGCTGTGCGTGACTCCTTGCAGTGGTTGCTGGAGGGCAAGGACTACCGCGTGAAGTGCTTCGATTCCGCCGAATCGTTTCTCTCGCGCTTCGACCCCCGCGAGGTGGCATGCCTGATCGCCGACATCCGCATGGACGGCATGAGCGGGCTGGAACTGCAAGACCGTCTGCTGGAACGCCGCTCGCCCTTGCCCGTGACCTTCATCACCGGCCATGGCGACGTGCCGATGGCCGTGACGACGATGAAAAAAGGCGCTGAAGACTTCATCGAAAAGCCCTTCAAGGAAGACGAGCTGGTGCGCTTGGTCGAAAAGATGCTCGACCGCGCCCGCATCGATTTCTCCAGGCATCAGGAAGCCGCCAGCCGCGACGCGCTGTTGTCGCGCCTGACCACCCGTGAGGCGCAGGTACTGGAACGCATCGTCGCCGGCCGGCTGAACAAGCAGATCGCCGACGACCTCGGCATCAGCATCAAGACGGTGGAAGCGCACCGCGCCAACATCATGGAAAAGCTCAACGCCAACACCGTCGCCGACCTGCTGAAGATCGCCCTGGGCGCTACAGCCAAGGCCTGAATTCCTGACACCCGCCCAGCGCATCGATCCATAGGGCGCCCAAGGGCCACGAAGGCGCGCCTTCGTGGCCCTTGCCTTTTCGTTCAAGGACACTGACCCGTGCCCGCACAACTCATCGACGGCAACGCCCTTGCCAAGACCATTCGCGCCAAAGTCGCCGCGCGCGCGGCCAGGCTCACTGCGCGCGGGCGCGCCCCGGGCCTGACGGTGATCCTGGCCGGCGAAGACCCGGCCTCGCAGGTCTACGTGAAGCACAAGGTCGCCGACTGCGAAGCCAGCGGTGTGCGCTCGGTGCTCGAACGTTA
>CANJKD010000019.1 GCA_947474415.1 Burkholderiales bacterium
CAACCCCACCATGGCCTGCTACACGGTGCGCTCGCGGCCGTTGGGCAGTGGTGCTGCCAACTGGCAGTTCCACGCCGCAGACGAGTTGCGCGAGGTCGGCGGTGGTGCGTCGAAGAAGATCGGCCCCTTCTTCGACCTGGCGCTCGCCGTGCCCTTCGACCCGACGGCGCTGAAGGTCACATGCCCGCGCTACCTCAACGCCGAGCTCGACCCGACCATCGTGCAGCCGGGTGCCTTCCTGAAGACCACGCTGGGTTCGGGGGGCTTTGCCGCCGGGTCTTACGAAGTGCGCATCGACGTCTACAACGCCACTGGCGATTTCCTGAAGGGCGAATCGCACACGCTGTTCGTCGACAACGCGTACCCGACGGTCGCGATCTCGGGTATCTCGTTGGCCGGGGTGCCGGTGATCATCGGTGGCGCGGGCTGCACCTTGCAGACGCTGGCGCCGTCGGAACTGAGCGGCAACCTCGACGTGCGCTTCAAGGTCGACCACAGCAATGGCGCGATCCTGAACTACGCCGTGGGCGTGGGCCGCTGCAACGAGGGCAACCCGTTCCCGGTGACCTATGTGAGCGGTGGCCAGCCGTCGTTCGCCTGGGTGCATGACGGCAGCGTGAATTGCGAGACCCCGCCCAACTTCCGTCAGGGCACGGTCGAAGACCCCGACAACGATGGCACCGGCTTCGTCACGACCACGCTGGCCCCGAACAGCCCGTGGCTGGGCGCCAGCGAGAACTTCACGATTCTGCGGGTCAGCATCAGCTACAACTGGCGCGCGACCACGGGCTACCAGAACGTCTCCGGCACGACCTTGGGGCCGCTCGTGTGGGGCATCCAGAAGTAGATCTGCCGGTCTGGCCCTTCGTGCTGGCGTCGCTCGCCGTGTGGCGGGTGACGCACCTGTTGCATGCCGAAGACGGCCCCTGGGACCTGGCGGCGCGTTGGCGCTCGGTGCTCGGCGATGGGCCGTTGGGCAGGATGTTCGGTTGCTTCTACTGCCTGTCGGTCTGGGTCGCGGCGCCGTTCGTGCCCTGGCTGACCGTCCAGTTCATCACGGGCCTGGTGGCGTGGGCCGCGCTCTCGGCGGCGGCGATCATCATCGAGCGCATTGTCGAACGCGTCGCCGGGCCAGCCGCGGCACCGGCCGCGTGGCACGAGGATCTGCTGCCTTGAGCGAGGAGCCGTCATGAGTTGCTGTGGACGCACCCGCGCGCCAGTCGATGTGCGTCCGCCCCGGCGCGAGGCACCTGCGGCGGAACCCCAGTTCCGCCCGCCGGCGATGGTGACCTTTGAATACACCGGATCCACGCGGCTGCTGGCTGACGGGCCGGTCACGCGGCGCCGTTACCGGTTTGAACACACAGGCGCGCAGCTGCAGGTCGACGGCCGCGACGCGGCGTCTTTTGCCGCCATTCCCAACCTGCGTCGCGTCGCGCCGAGCGATTCGTTCAGCGCCGCCCGAACATCATCTGCCGCGCCAGCGCCGACTTGAGCGGCGCCAGCGCCTGTAACGCGGCGATGCCGAGCCCCCGCGCAGCCCCCGCGCCGGGCAGCTTCCAGGTGAAGCTGCGGGCGAGGAAATCGGTCGCGGCGATCATGGCCCAGCGGTCGGGCCCGCGCTGCCATTCGAGCTGGCGCAGCACCGCACTCACATCGGGGTTGCGGGACAGCGCCTGCACCAGCTCGAAGGCATCGCGCAGCCCCAGGTTCAGGCCCTGGCCGGCAACTGGGTGGAGGGTTTGTGCGGCATTGCCGATGCGCACGCTGCGGCCGTCGGTCAGCGTGCGTTCGGCATTCAGGCCGAGCGGGAAACGCTTCAGCGCCGAGACCGATTCGATGCGGCCCACCGCCGCGTGGAAGATGCTGTTCAGCACCGTGACGCGCTGCGCGCCGTTCAGTTCGGCCACCGGGTCGTCGTCGCTCGGCACGCACCACACCAGGCCCGCGCCGCCGGACCGAAGCGGCAGCAGCGCGGCCGGCCCGTGGCGGGTGAAGCGCTCGTAGGCGACGCCATTCGTGGCGCCATTCGCAACGCCATTCACGCGCCCGGCCGGCCCGCCTTCGAACGCGACCTTGCCGACCCATGCAGTCTGCGCGTAATCGTGCGTGATCGCCTTGCGCGCCTGGTCTGCGAACACGCCACCTTCGGCCACCACGGCCAGGTCGAAGCGTTCGGCGATGCCGGCATCGACCTCGACGCCGGTGCTGATGCCACCGCCCGCACCGCCGCCTGTTCCAGCGCCATCCTGCAGGTTCTTCAACGCCGCCACCGGTGCTCCGAAGCGGCTGCGCAAGCGCTTCGGCTCGGCCGCCTCTGCCGCCATCCAGACCTGCTGCAAGGGCGCGACGATGGCGCCATAGCTGAGCACCGCGCCAAGCATGGGCACGGCCTCGTCGATGGCGCGGATGCGCAGCTCGGGCTGGCCCAACCGGTCACTGATGAAGGCGGGCAGGAACGGCAATGAAGACGGTGGTTGCTGCGACACATGCACTTCGAGAATCGGCTGCGCGAGCTCGGCCCGCCACGCCCCCAGGCGCTGCAGGATCTGCACGCTGCCGAGCGACAACGCGAGCGTGCGCGGGTCACCGGACACGCTCTTGTCGGCCGGCCGCGCATCGAACAGCGTCACGTTCGCGTCGGGCAGCGTGCGCGCCGCGTGCAGCGCCAGTGCCAGCCCGACCGGGCCGGCGCCGATCACGGCGATATTCAGCGTTGCGTCGTTCATCGCACGCCCTTTCATGGGAGGTTGGTGGCGGGTCAGTTCTGGAAGGCTCCGGCGTATTATTCGCCGCACCCGTTTTTGCGGGTCAACCCGTCGAGTTTGACGCCATGGGGCTGATGGATTTCATCAAGAAACAGTTCATCGATATCGTCGAATGGACCGAGCCCGGCGACGGCACGCTGGCCTGGCACTTCCCGATGCAGGACCGCGAGATCCAGAACGGCGGTTCCCTCACGGTGCGCGAATCGCAGCCGGCGGTGTTCGTCAACGAAGGCCAGGTGGCCGATGTGTTCTGCCCCGGCCGCCACACGCTCGTCACCGCCACGCTGCCGGCGCTCACCTACCTGAAGAACTGGGACAAACTCTTCGAGAGCCCGTTCAAGAACGACGTGTCCTTCTTCAGCACGCGACAGCAGGTCGACCAGCGCTGGGGCGCGGCCCAGCCGGTGACGACCCGCGACAAGGACTTCGGCGCGGTGCACTTGCGCGCCTTCGGCAACTACAGCTACCGCATCGCCGATGCCAAGCTGTTCCACACCGAGATCTCGGGCACCCGCGACACCGACACCGTGGCCGACCTCGACGGCCAGTTGCGCGGCCTGATGCTGGAGCACATTTCCGATGCCGTGGCGAGCAGCGGCGTGGCCTTCCTCGACCTCGCGGCGAGCCAGGTTCAGTTCGCCAAGGCCATGCTCGACGCCACCGCGCCGGCGTTCGGGAAGCTCGGCCTCAAGCTCGAAAGCGTGACGATGCAAAGCGTCTCGCTGCCCGAGGAGTTGCAGAAGATCCTTGATTAGAAGATGGGCATTGGCATGGTCGGCGACGACATGGGCAAGTTCATGCTGCACCAGCGCCGCGCAGGCGATCCGGAAGTTCGCCGAAGGCGGGGGCCAGTGTGGTGGCGGTATCGCGGGCGATGCGATGGGCCTGGGCGCCGGCGTGGCGCTCGGCCAGGTGATGGCGCAGCAGTTGGCCAAGGGTTTGCAGGGCGGACCGGCCCCTGCCCCGAGGCGGCGCCGGCCACGCTCGGCAATCGGGATGCAATGCACCAGCGCACGCGCTCGGTGCCCGGCCCGACCGTACTCACCGCCTGCTGGGCGCCCGGTGGCGACACGCCCGAACCGTTGACGACTCAGCGCGCGCGTTTGCTGAACG
The DNA here is from genome assembly GCA_947474415.1 of Burkholderiales bacterium. Classification (GTDB taxonomy): domain Bacteria; phylum Pseudomonadota; class Gammaproteobacteria; order Burkholderiales; family Burkholderiaceae_C; genus LMDS01. Next base: position 3,882 of record CANJKD010000019.1, read on the forward strand.
AGCCGTGGTCGGCATGGGCCGGGCCGTGGTGCAGGACATCGCGTGCGTTCACCTCGCCGACCCGCGCCCGGTGACCTGCACTCCCCAGTCGACGAGGCCCCCGCGTCAACCCACGTGCATCAGTCGGCGCGCATCAGCGCCTCGATCTCGTCCGCCGCCACCGGCACGCCACGGCTGATCAGCTCGCAGCCGCTGGCGGTGACGACGGCGTCGTCCTCGATGCGGATGCCGATGTTCCAGAAGTGCTCGGGCACGCCCGCTGCGGGCCGCACATAGAGGCCCGGTTCCAGCGTCACCACCATGCCGGGTTGCAGCACGCGCGACGGGTGGGTGAGGGACTTTTGGCCCGCGCCATCGACCTGCGGGGCGGGTGCCTCGCCGAGCGCGAGGTATTCGCCCACGTCGTGTACGTCGCGGCCCAGCCAGTGGCCGGTGCCATGCATGTAGAACTGGCGGTAGGCGGTGGTCTCGATTACCGCGTCGACATTGCCATCGACCTCGCGGTCGAGCAGGCCGGTGTCGAGCATGCCTTGCGCAAGCACACGCACCGCCGCGTGGTGGGCGTCGCGGTGGCGCGCGCCGGGGCGGGTGACGGCGGCAGCGGCGGCTTGCGCGGCGAGCACGATGTCGTACAGGTCGCGCTGCGGCGCCCTGAAGCGGCCGTCGGCGGGGAAGGTGCGGGTGATGTCGCTGGCATAGCCGTCGAGCTCGCAGCCGGCGTCGATCAGGCACAGCTCTCCCGCCCGCAACGGCGTGTTGCCGGCGGCGTAGTGCAGCACGCAGGCATTCGCGCCGGCCGCCACGATGGACGGGTAGGCGGGGCTTTGCGAACCGTGGCGGCGGAACTCGTGCAGCAGCTCGGCCTCGATCTCGTATTCGGGCACCGAGCCCAGCGGTTCGGCGCGAAAGCGCGCGGCGCAAAAGCGCATCGCGCGCGCGTGGGCACCGGCGCTGATGGCGGCGGCGCGGCGCATGGTGGCGAGCTCGTCGCCGTCCTTGTGCAGGCGCATGTCGGCCAGCAGCGGCGTCAGGTCGCGCTGCGTGGTCGGGCATTTCACGCCGTTGCGGGCCTGGGCGCGCAGGCCGGCGAGCCACTCGTCGAGCCGGCTTGTCAGGCCAGAGCGCATGTCGGTGTGCAGGCCGAACGGGAACCACACCGTAGGGTGTTTCGCGAGCTGTTCGGCCATCACCGCATCGAGCTGTTCGACATCGAAGGCGGCGTTCACGCCCAGCGCCGCGGGCGCCGCCTGCGGGCCGAGACGCAGGCCGTCCCAGATCTCGCGGCTCGCGTCCTTGGCGCGGCACAGCAGCGTGGCCTCTCCGCTGTCGGCCAGCAGCAGCCAGGCCTGAGGCTCGTCGAAGCCGGTCAGGTAGTGGAAGTGGCTGTCGTGGCGGTAGGGGTGGTCGTTGTCGGCGTTGCGCGCACAGACCGGCGCGGTGGGCAGCACGGCGATGCCGCCGCCGGCAGCGCGCAGGGCCTGCGCAAGGCGCGCACGGCGCGCGCTGAAGTTGGCAATGTTCATCACCGCACTGTAGCAACCCGGCCGCTGCAAGATGCACGCGCCTGCGCTAGCCTCGCGCTCTCCAACGAACCGAAAGAACCACCATGCAATACCGTCGACTGGGCCGCAGCGGCCTGCGCTTGAGCGAGCTGTCGCTCGGCTCCTGGGTCACCTACCACAACCAAGTCGACAGCGCGGCCGCGCGCGAGATGCTCGCCGTGGCCATGGACGCCGGCATCAACTTCTTCGACAACGCCGAGGCCTATGCCGCCGGCCAGAGCGAGGTGGTGATGGGCGAGGCCTTCAAGGCGCTGAAGTGGCCGCGCCTGAACTTCGTCGTCTCGACCAAGTTCTTCTGGGGGCTGTCGCCTCGCAATGACCCTCGCTCCGGCGATGCCGTAAACCGCCGCGACACTCTGAACCGCAAGTACCTGATGCAGGCCATCGACGGCTCGCTCGTGCGCATGCAGCTCGACTTCATCGACCTCGTGTACTGCCACCGCCCGGACCCGCTGACGCCGATCGACGAGACCGTGCACGCCATGAGCGACATGATCACCCAGGGAAAGGCCTTGTACTGGGGCACGAGCGAATGGTCGGCGGCCGAGATCCGCGCCGCCTGGGAGATCGCCGACCGGCACCACCTGCACAAGCCGGTGGTGGAACAGCCGCAGTACAACCTGTTCAGCCGCAAGCGTGTGGAACAGGAGTACGCGCGGCTCTATGAAGACATCGGCCTCGGCCTGACGACCTGGAGCCCGCTGGCCAGCGGCTTGCTGACGGGCAAGTACCGCAACGGCATCCCGGCCGACAGCCGCGGCGCGATGGAGGGCATGGGTTTCCTGACCAAGAGCCTGGGCGATGCGGCGAAGGGCGAGGCCGTGGCGAAGTTCGAGGCCATCGCGGCCGACCTGGGGTGCACGGTGGCGCAACTCGCGATCGCCTGGGCGGCGAAGAACCCGCGCGTCAGCAGCGTGATCACCGGCGCGTCGAAGTTGTCGCAACTGCAGAGCAACCTGGGTGCCGTCGACGTGATCGCGAAGCTGACCACCGAGCTAGTGGCTGCGCTCGACGCGATCAGCGTGCCGCTCGCGGCCTGACTGGGGCACCCCGCACCGGTGTGCCGGTGGCGGGTGCCAGGCGGGTGCATGGACCTCTCGGGGTGGCCCCGCTGGCCCATGTTCAGCGGCCGGTCAGGGTGCGCGGCCGATGTTGCGGCTGCGCAGGGCGCGCCAGCCGAACCAGGCTGCTGTGCCGATCACGGCCAGCCGCGCGGCGCGGCGCAAGACGCTGCGCCCGCCGCTTTTCGCGCTGCGGCGCAGGCCGAGCAATGGCGCCAGGCCGCCGACAACGGTGGCCGCGAGGCGGTAGCGGCGCAGCAGGGTCAGCCCCAGGCGCAGCCAGCCGGCGGCGTCGGTCTTTGCACCGCCGAAGGAGCTACCGAACAGCGCCTTGCCGATGTCGGCGCCGACGAGCGCCCGCCACACCAGCGGCGCACCGACCGATTGCCGCAGCCGCGCCGCGCCATAGCGCAACTCGACGCGGTCGAGCGTGATGCGTGTCAGCAGCAGTTGTTTGCGGACCTGTGCGTCCATGGACGGTTCCTTTTGCGATCGTGCATCAGCGGCTCAGCGTTCACCGTTCACGCCCGCCGTGCAGGGCTGCGGCGTCGCGCTGCAATTCGGCCAGCGTGTCCGCCAGCAAGGGCGGGATGCTGCGCAGGCGGTGCTGCAGCCACCACAGCAACCCGGCACCGGCCAGCGCGTAGGCGAGTGCCAGCCAGGCCAGCACGGCCGCGCCCAGCGTGCTCCACAGGGCCGCAGCGGCCCATGCCGTCAGCATGGCGACCGCGCCGCCGAGCAGCAGCACCGCGCCGACGCTCGCGATGACCGTGGAGACCAGCCGCGCGCCGGCCTCGCCCAACTCGAGGCTGGCCAGCTCCAGCCGGTTGCGCAACGCGCCGACGAGGTTGCCGCCGAGGCGCGTCAACGCGTCGAGCAGGCCGGGGTCGTCGGCGTTTCCGCTCATGAACAGGTCAGGCGCAGTTCGTGCGTTAGCCAAATGGCCATTGGCGATCAGCGCCGGCTGATCAGCAGGCCGACCACCACGCCGATGCTCGCCGCCGCGACGATGGAGCGCCACGGGTTCTCGTGCACGTATTCGTCGGTGGCGCGGGCCGCTGCCTTGCCTTGCTGGATGGCGGCTTTCTGCGCATCGTTCATGCGCTCGCGCAGGGCCTGCAATTGATGCAGTGCCTGGCCGCGCAGTTCGGCGGCTTTCTCACCGGTGGCGCTGGCGGCCTGGGTGAGCATCTCTTCGGCGCCACTGATGGCTTTGCGAACGTCGGCCTCGACCTGTTGGGCCAGAGCGGCTGCGGAGAATGCGGTGGTCATGGGGGCTCCTTGTGGCGGTGGTGCGTCAGCGGGGCTGAAGGGCGCAGAACAGGCCTTGAAGCACGTGCCGCATCTGCGTCCCAGCGACCATGATAGTTCTGGAATCGGGCGCTGCGTTGATCGGCGTCAAGGCCTCGTAGCGTCGGCTGCGGGGGCACGGTTCAGTGCCCCCAGCTGGGCCGGTGTGCCGACGTTTTCCCAGGGGCCGGCGTACACCTCGGCGGTGATTCGGCGCGCGCGCATGGCGTCGAACAGCAGCGGGCCGAGCGCGGCGCGCGTACCGGGTGTGATGTGCGCGCAAAGCGCGGGCCGGCACAGTGCGAGGTTGGCGTAGGTCCAGCTCGCACCGCCCACTGACGCGGGGTCGGCCGGGTCGGCGAGGCCGTGGCCGTCGGCGGCCAGACCGAAGTCGCCCTTCGGGTGGAACGGCGGGTTCGGCACGAGCCACAGGTGGGCCAGCGTGTCACCTTCGGCGAGGTGGTGCGCGGCTGCGGAGTCGAAGCAGAACGCAGGCGCGAAGATGTCGCCCGAAACGAGCCAGAAGGCGTCGTCCGCGTGGTCGGCGAGCAGCGGCAAGGCCTTCGCGATGCCACCGGCGGTCTCCAACGCGCCGCCATGGTCGCGGCCCTCCATCGAGTAGCGGATCGTGAGGCCCCAGCGGGCACCGTCGCCCAGCACGGCGACGATCTGCTCTTCGCGCCACGCTGTGTTGATGACGACCTCGCGCACGCCGCCGCGTGCCAGTGCGTCGAGGTGCCATTCGATCAGCGGCTTGCCGTGCACCGCGAGCAGCGGCTTCGGCGTGTGGTCGGTCAACGGCCGCATGCGCTCGCCGCGGCCCGCCGCCAGGATCATTGCCTTGGGCACTTTCATGGCGTCAGCCCCACCGCCACCCGCGCAGCGCCGCGTAGCAGCGCATGGTGCTCGGCCTGCGCGGGCTCGAACATCGCGACCAGCGTGTCCATCAGGAGGTGCGCACGCGCCGAATTGTCGGCGTCCAGGTTGCGCACATACGCGTCGAGCGTCACCGCGCCCAGCTCTGGCCAGGTGTGCATGGCCAGGTGAGACTCGGCCAGCAGCACCACGCCGGTGATGCCCACCGGCGTGTCTTGCGCGGCGCCAGGCGCGGGCGTGAAGCGGTGGAACAACTCGCCCACCGGCGTCAGCCCGGCCCGGTGCGCGGCCGCGAGGCAGGCACTGCGCAAGGCCTGCGGCTGGGTCATCGCTGGGCGGGCTACGGGGCAGCCGCGCAGATCGGCGGTGAGGTGGAGTCCTTGCATGCGCGGAATTATCCGGGCGGCCTGAGAACGCGTCGGACACGCGAAAAAACGCCCCGATCGTGACGGCCGCGGCCCCCACCGGCCCCTAAAATCATCGGTTTCCCGCCCACCGCGACAGCACCGTTATGGACACGACCCAACTCACCACGCCCGCGCAATCGTCCCTCATGGCCAACGCCATTCGCGCCCTCGCGATGGACGCCGTGCAGCAAGCCAATTCCGGCCACCCGGGCGCGCCGATGGGCATGGCCGACATGGCCGTCGCGCTCTGGGGCCGGCACCTGCGCCACAACCCCGGCAACCCGCAGTGGGCGAACCGCGACCGCTTCGTGCTGAGCAACGGCCACGCGTCGATGCTGCTGTATGCGGTGCTGCACCTCACGGGCTACGACCTTCCGATGAGCGAGCTGCGCAACTTCCGCCAGCTCAACAGCAAGACGCCCGGCCACCCCGAGCACGGCCTGACGCCGGGCGTCGAAACCACCACCGGCCCGCTCGGCCAGGGGCTGGCGAATGCGGTCGGCATGGCGCTGTCCGAGAAGCTGCTGGCGAAGGAGTTCAACCGTGTGGAGGGGGCAACGCAGCATGCCATCGTCGACCACAGGACCTTCGTTTTCCTCGGCGACGGCTGCCTGATGGAGGGCATCAGCCACGAGGCCTGCGCGCTGGCCGGCGCCTGGAAGCTGAACAAGCTGATCGCGCTCTACGACGACAACGGCATCTCCATCGACGGCAAGGTCGCGCCCTGGTTCATCGACAACACGCCCGAGCGTTTCCGCGCCTACGGCTGGAACGTGATCGCCGACGTGAACGGCCAGAGCGCCGATGCGGTCGATGCCGCCATCACGCAGGCCGAGTCGTCCGACAAGCCAACCCTGATCTGCTGCAAGACCACGATCGGCATGGGCTCGCCCCACCGCGCCGGCACCGCCAAGGCGCATGGCGAACCGCTGGGCGCCGACGAGATCAAGCTGACCCGCGAACAACTCGGCTGGACGCCCGAGCCCTTCGTGATTCCCGATGGCGTCCACACGCTGTGGGACGCACGCGCTGCCGGCCTCGCGGCCGAGACCGCCTGGGTCGATGCCTTTGCAGCCTATGCCAAGGCTTACCCCGAACTGGCGGTCGAGTTCGCGCGGCGCACCGACAACGAACTGCCGAAGGGCTGGTCGCAAGCGGCGGTCGATGCGGCGGTGGCGGCCCACACCAAGGCCGAGACCGTGGCCTCGCGCAAGGCCAGCCAACTCGCGCTCGAAGCCTTCACTAAAACACTGCCCGAAATGCTGGGCGGCAGTGCCGACCTGACCGGCTCGAACCTCACCAACACCAGCAGCACCGCGCCGTTCCGGCTCGAAGCCGATGGGTCGTCGAACGGCGGGCGCCACATCAATTACGGCGTGCGCGAGTTCGGCATGGCCGCCATCATGAACGGCATGGCGCTGCACGGCGGGCTGATACCGTATGGCGGCACGTTCCTCACCTTCAGCGACTACTCGCGCAACGCGATCCGCATGGCCGCGCTGATGAAGCTGCGCGTCATCCACGTCTTCACGCACGACAGCATCGGCCTCGGCGAAGACGGCCCCACGCACCAGAGCATCGAACACGCGGCCTCGCTGCGGCTGATCCCCGGCCTCGATGTCTGGCGCCCTTGCGACACCGCCGAGACCGTGATCGCCTGGGCCTGCGCGGTCGAGAACAAGGGCCGGCCAAGCGCGCTGTTGCTGTCACGCCAGAACCTGCCGTACGCGCCGAAGGGCTCGCTCGACGGCATCAGCAAGGGCGCGTATGTGCTGGCCGAGCCTAGCGAAGTCGGCCTGAAGAAGAAGGCCCAGGCCGTGATCATCGCGACCGGTTCCGAGGTTCAGCTGGCGCTGCATGCGCAGCAGCAGTTGGCCCAGAGCGGTATTGCGGTGCGGGTGGTCTCGATGCCATCGACGAATGTGTTCGACCGCCAGCCGGCGGCCTACAAGAGCAGCGTGTTGCCGAAGGGCCTGCCGCGCATCGCGGTCGAGATGGGCGTGACCGACGGCTGGTGGAAGTACGGCTGCGCGGCGGTGGTCGGCATCGACACCTACGGCGAATCGGCGCCCGCGCCGGTGCTGTTCAAGCACTTCGGCTTCACCGCCGAGAACGTGGTGGCGGTGGTGCGCAAGGTGCTGGGGCGGTAGGCGTCAGCTTTCGATGGATGCCGCAGTGAAGCGCATCGTTCGATTCCTGGCTGCCGCAGCGTTCGCCGTGGCAGCTGTCGCTGCGAATGCGAACGACATCGTGTTCGAAAATCCTGCAGCACCCTTGTCTTGCCTGACATCGGTGCGACCCGAAATCAGAAATCGGCTTATCCCGTCGGCGTGCTCGCCGGCACCGAGGCCGTGGTTCGGGTGAGCCTCAAGTTCAGTTCCAACGACCAAGCTCCGGCCGCTGATGTGAGCTTCAATAACGCCGGCCCCGCGTTCGCCGCGGTGGTTCTCAACCACGTGGTGAACTATCGCCTGCCCTGCCTGCCGCCCGGCGGCAACTTCGCCGGCGTGCAGGAATTCCAGTTCGTCATGAAGAATTCGGTGCCTCGAATTTTTCAATCGGTACCGCGCAATGCGTACGGCGAACGGAACTTCCCACCCTAGTGTCTGGCGGGAATTGCCAACGCGACACCGCCCAATTTTCCTTTTGCCAACGTCATCAGCGGAGAGGTGATGATCGGCACCGTTCTCGTGCGCTTGACATTCACTTCACCTGACGTGGCGCCGGAGATGCGTGTGATCTACAACGGTGGCGACCGGCGCCTGGAGCGAGCAGTGTGGGACAGGGTTCTCACGTACCGGATGGCTTGCCTGAAACCGGGCGATGAGCCGGTCACCGCGGATCAAGAGTTCAGGTTCGAGTTCGAGGGCTTGGACACACCGCGCTTGAAGCCGGAATTGACATTGGTGCAATTGCTCGGCCTGGTGAAGGACCTGAAGCCACAGACCGTCCGCTTCGACTTCAGCACGATGGGTTGCCCGTTCCAGCTGAGTGTCGAGCCCTACCAGCCGTGGGCGCAGAATAGCGTGCGTCAGGTGGGCGAGGCGAACGCCGGCCGCCGTGAGTTCACGGAGTGGCTTCGCAACGTGACCTTCGAGATCCCGCCCCGGGCCATGAAGACCGCCATCGGCCAGCCCACGATCATTTCGGTGCCCTGCGTACTGCTCGATCTGACCTAGTTTTTATCGA
>CANJKD010000020.1 GCA_947474415.1 Burkholderiales bacterium
CGCAGAACATCACGACGCTGCACAACCGCGTCAATGAACTCGGTGTGGCCGAGCCGGTGATCCAGCAGCAGGGCAGCGACCGCGTTGTGGTGCAGTTGCCTGGCGTGCAAGACACCGCGAAGGCGAAGGACATCATCGGCCGCACCGCGACGCTGGAGTTGCGCATGGTGGACAGCAGCGCCGAGGCGGTCGCGGCCGCCACCGGCAGCGGCCCGGTGCCGTTCGGTACCGAACGCTTCACGGACCGCGACGGCAGCGCCCTGATCGTGAAGCGCCAGGTGGTGTTGACCGGCGACAACCTCAGCGATGCCCAGCCCGGCTTCGACGGCCAGACCCACGAGCCGGTAGTGAACCTGACGGTCGACGCCAAGGGCGCGCGCATCATGAAAGACACCTCGCGCGACAATATCGGCAAGCGCATGGCGATCCTGTTGTTCGAGAAGGGCAAGGGCGAAGTCGTCACGGCGCCGGTGATTCGCGGCGAGTTGGGCGCGCACTTCCAGATCTCGGGCAGCATGACGGCTGAGGAAGCCAGCGACACCTCGTTGCTGCTGCGCGCCGGTTCGCTGGCCGCGCCGATGGACATCATCGAAGAGCGCACGATCGGCCCGAGCCTCGGCGCAGAGAACATCGCCAAGGGCTTCAACAGCGTGCTCTACGGCTTTGCGGCGATCGCGATCTTCATGTGCATCTACTACCAGCTGTTCGGCGTGATCTCGACGTTCGCACTGGGCTTCAACCTGCTGCTGCTGCTGGCCGTGCTGTCAATGCTGCAGGCAACGCTGTCGCTGCCCGGCATTGCGGCCATCGCGCTGACCCTCGGCATGGCGATCGACTCGAACGTGCTGATCAACGAGCGGGTGCGGGAAGAGTTGCGCGCGGGTGCCTTACCGCAGGTGGCGATCAACACCGGCTACGAACGCGCGTTCGCGACCATCCTCGACTCGAACGTGACGACTTTGATCGCCGGCCTGGCGTTGCTCGCGTTCGGCTCCGGCCCGATCAAGGGTTTTGCGGTGGTGCACTGCCTGGGCATTCTGACCTCGATGTTCTCGTCGATCGTGTTCTCGCGCGGGCTGGTGAACCTCTGGTATGGCCGCCAGAAGAAGCTCAAGGGCATCTCGATCGGGCAAATCTGGCAGCCGCAGGCCGATGTGCCGGCGAAGACCTGACCGCAGCCGCGACATCCCCGATCACGCCGAACAGAACCACGAGAGTCCACGATGGAATTTTTCAGAATCAGGCGCGACATCCCGTTCATGCAGCATGCGCTGGTGTTCAACGTCATATCGTTCGTCACCTTCCTCGCCGCCGTCTTCTTCATCGCCACGCGCGGCCTGCACCTGTCGATCGAGTTTACCGGCGGCATCGTGATGGAGGCCTCGTATGCGCAGACGGCTGATGTTGGCAAGATCCGTACCGAAGTCGAGAAGCTGAATTTCGGCGACGTGCAGGTGCAGAACTTCGGCAGCTCGCGTGACGTGATCATCCGCCTGCCGGTGGCGGCCGGCATGAAACAGGCCGAGGTCGTCACCCGCGTCTTCGAGCGAATGTGCGCGACCGAGGGCGGCACGGTCGCAACCCGCGAGGTCACGGGCGAGAAGGGCGAGGTGTCGAGCCGGCCCGTGTGTTCAGCGGGAACGGCCGAGCCCGTCAAGCTGCAACGCACCGAGTTCGTCGGGCCGCAGGTGGGCCGAGAACTCGCGGTCGACGGGGCGAAGGCGCTGGCCTTCGTCGTGATCGGCATCATGATCTACCTCGCGATCCGCTTCGAGTGGAAGTTCGCGGTTGCGGCGATCATCGCGAACCTGCACGACGTGATCATCATCCTCGGCTTCTTCGCGTTCTTCCAGTGGCAGTTCGACCTCACCGTGCTGGCGGCCGTGCTGGCCGTGCTGGGCTATTCGGTGAATGAATCGGTGGTCATCTTCGACCGGATCCGCGAGTCATTCCGGCGCTTCCGCAAGATGAACACCCACAAGGTGATCGACCACGCGATCACCAGCACGATGAGCCGCACCATCATCACCCACGGCAGTACGCAGATGATGGTGCTGTCGATGCTGGTGTTCGGCGGGCCCACTCTGCATGGCTTCGCGATCGCGTTGACGATCGGCATCCTGTTCGGCATCTACTCATCGGTGTTCGTCGCGGCGGCCATCGCGATGTGGTTGGGCGTGAAGCGCGAAGACCTGGTGAAGGCGACTGCGAAAGACGTCGACCCCGATGATCCGAACGCCGGAGCCGTGGTGTAGAGTCCAAATGACTCAGTTACGCCGTACCCGCACTGCCCTCCATGTCGAACCCCGCCCATCCAACGGCATTGGCTCAACAGGCACGGCGGTCTTACGTCGACGGCCTTCTCTCAGGCCTGCCCCTGGTGGTGCAAGCCATCGACCAGGGCGCACGGATGCTGGTGAGCCAGGTGGCCGAGCCCGGCCTGGCGATGCGTCGGCGCGAACTGGTGCCCGACCTGCAGAAGGCCGGGACGCACTGGCTTCAGGGCATGTCATCGCTGTTGCGTGGGGCCTCGCAGTCGGGCTACATGTCAGCCTCCCGGTTGGGCGACCTGCCGCCGCCGATGGGTCGCGGCTCGAAGCTTACGCTGGTCGACGACGACACCATCGAGCAAGAGATTCTCAGCTCGAAACTCGCGTTGTCCATGATGGACCGTGCCGCGTGGGAATTCACCGACCTTTGCTCACGCATCAACGTGCTCGAAGGCCGTGAAGACCTCGACCGGAATGACGTGCTCCGGCCCCATGTGCTGGCGCGCATCGTCACCGCATCGTGGCGTGCGGCAGGCCTGAGTATCGAGACCTGGCGCATGTTGCAAGGGGTGCTGCACGAAGAGTTGTCGCACTTCACTGAAGAAAGCTATCACGAGACGAACCGCTTCCTGATCCAGCGCCACGTGCTGCCGGAAGTCGATCTGCGGCCCTTCATCCGGCGCTCACGCAATTCAAACACGCGCGGCTTCGGCAGCACGACCGGTGGATCGGGTGGCTTCTCGGCATCGGGTCGTGGTGTGGCGGACACCGGCGAGGTCGGCGAGGAAACACGAATGATGACGCGGGCCGGTGGCCTGGCGCGCGGTATGGATCATGCCGAGGCTGTGCTTGGCCGGCTGAACCGGCTCGTTGGTCGACAGTTGCCCGAGTTCGCGGTCACATCGAGCAACCCGGTGCCGGCCTCGCCGCGCCTGAAGACCGCCATCTCCGAGGCACAGCAAAGCATCGCCCGGCGCTTGAGTTCGGGTGTTGGCGCGCGCACCGTTGCCGGCGCGGTTAGCGCGCCGGCCCTGCTGGCCGATATCAATAAACGCAAGCAGGCGCTGAAAGAGGCGGCAACCACGCCGGTCGAGCGCGCCACGATCGAGATCGTTGCGCTGCTATTCCAGAGCATCCTGACCGAAGAGCGCATCCCGTCGTCAGTGCGGGTCTGGTTTGCGCGGTTGCAGATGCCAGTGCTGCGCGTGGCTGTCGGCGAGCCCGATTTCTTTGCGACGGTCGATCACCCGGCACGCCGCCTGATCGACCGCATGGGGTCGTGCGTGATGGGCTTCGATGCTACGAGCCGTGCCATCGGCGACATCCTGGAAAAGGAAATCAAGCGCGTCGTGCAGGTCGTCGAGGCCTACCCCGACACCGGCCGGCGCGTGTTCCAGACCGTGCTGGTCGAGTTCGAGAAGTTCCTCGAACACTACTTCAAGAACGAGAACGAGGCCTCGCGCAAGGGCGTGTCGCTGGCGCAGCAGGTCGAGCAGCGCGAGACGCTCGCAATCCAGTACACGATCGAGTTGCGCAAGATGCTTAACGAGGTGCCGGTGCAGGAAGGCGTGCGCGAGTTCCTGTTCCATGTGTGGGCCGATGTGCTGGCGATGGCGGCCGTCAAATCTGGTGGCGACGCCACCAGAGATTTGAAACGCGCCGCGGCCGACCTGATCTGGTCTGCCAGTGCCAAGGTGTCGCGCGAAGAGCGCGCCGAGGTGATCCGCCGGCTGCCGCCGCTGCTCAAGACCTTGCGCGACGGCATGGACGATGCCGGGGTGCCGGCGGCCAGACAGGAAGAGCATATCCAGCGCCTCAACAACTCGCTGGCCGCAGCCTTCACTGCCAAGACGGCCGCCATACCGACGCATCGTCTGGACGAACTGATGGCGCGCCTGGAAACGCTCGAAGAACTGTTGCCAGAGGCGGCCGATCTCGAGATCGACGAGTCGATGGTCCACGACCTGTCGGGCCACGAAAGCTCGGAGCTGGAGGTAGTGGGCGAGGGGGGCTCGATGCCGACGCCGGCGATGGTGGCCTGGGCGCGTGAGTTGCATGTCGGAAGCTGGTACATGCTCGACTATCGCAACCGCAATGAGGCGGTGCAACTGGCCTGGCAAGGCATGCGCCGGCAGCTGACGCTGTTCGTGTCGCCGCAAGGGCGCGGTGTGCTGTTCCAGCAGAACCGGCTTGCCGCATTCCTGCAGGCCGGCCTGCTGGTGCCAGCACAAGACGAACCGCTGACCGTCCGGGCCACGCGCAGTGCGATGGAAAAGCTCGACGGAGACCCTTCGAGATTGCTGAATTAGAGCACCCGGCACGGGGTACCGATGCCACCCGGCGCGCAGGTGAACGAGCCGCCAAGGGCCACATGGTAAGCCTCTACGTGGCCCGTGGCGGACCGGCGCCGGCCCGTGACGCGCCTGTTTGCAGCAGTTATGTCAGTGGATCAGGCGGTCTTCGACATCGACGAACAGTTCGTCGAGGATCAGGGCGTCGGGCTCTTCGCCCAGGCTCCAGAACACCATCAGCACGATGATCTTCAGGTCTTCGAGATCCATCGGGCCGCCGGCAATGGCGCTGGCCCGGTCGATGACCATTTCGCGCATCGGCGGCGGCAAAACGCCAGCAGATTCGAGGAAGCTGATGAAGCCGATAGAGTCTTCACCGAGGTGTTCTTGCTCGGCGGGCGAGTAGACCCGCATGCTGCTTTCACCCTGCTCACCGACATACGACTGCGCGGCCACGGCTACGCCGTCGAGCCACGACAGCGCTTCCTGGATTTCGTCCGACTCGAAGCCGACCGACGACAGCTTTCGGGTGAGCTGGTCATGGTCAGGGCAGGCGTCGGGCCGCCAGTAGTTTTCGTACAAGTACACGAGCACGTCGAACATGAATTTACTATACCGCAGCCGCCGACCCGAACTGGCCGAAGCCCCGTCATTGGCGTGCCGATTTGGCGCTTGGGTGGTGCATGAGGAAAGGCATGGCCACCCGAATTTTCCTGCTCCCCGAGCGCCGAGAATGGCTTCTTCGTGGCCCTTGGGCCGGACGACGAATGTCGTCGGCCCGGGGCACTCTCAGCCGATGGACGTCAACCGCGCCCCAGGCGCTGAAAGCGCTGACCGGGCAAGCGCCCGACCAGGCCGGCCAACTCCAGGTCGAGCAGGCGCACGTGCAGCTCGGCGGCGAGGCAACCGGTGCGCAGCACGAGTGCGTCGAGGGTGACGGGGTCGAAGCCGAGCGTGGCCAGAAGCGGGTCGCCCGAGCCGGTTTCCACAGTCGCGGCAGTTGGGCTGAAGTCACCGCCGGGAAGACGCAGTTCTTCGAGGATGTCCTGGGCCGTTTCCACGAGCTTCGCGCCCTGCTTGATCAAGGCATGGCAGCCACGCGATTGCGGCGAGTGGATCGAACCGGGGATGGCGAACACATCGCGCCCCGCCTCGCTGGCGAGCCGTGCGGTGATGAGCGAACCCGATTGAAGTGCAGCCTCTACCACCAGTGTGCCGCGCGCGAGGCCTGCAATGATGCGGTTGCGCGGCGGGAAATGGGCCGGCAACGGCGGCGTGCCCAATGAGTACTCACTGAGCATCAGGCCCACGTTGGCCACCCGGTGCGCCAGTTTCAGGTTGCGGCTGGGATAGACCCGGTCGAGCCCTGTGCCGACCACCGCGATCGTGCCGGCCGGCCCTTCCAGTGCGCCTTGGTGCGCGGCGGTATCGATGCCCAGCGCCATGCCTGAAACGACTGTCAACCCGGCCTGGCTGAGGTGCACCGAAAAGGCACGTGCGTTCTCGGTGCCCTGCGGCGTCGGGTTGCGGCTGCCGACCACAGCGATGGCTTCGGCTTGCAGCAACTCGAGCCGTCCCTGGGCGTAGAGCAGGAGTGGTGGGTCCGCAGCCTCCAGCAGCAGCTTCGGGTAGCGCGGGTCACCCAGGGCGATCACGGCGCGGACTTGTGCTGTTTCGGCAGCGAGCCAGGCTAACGTGGTGGCGACCAGGGCGGCCAGCGATTCCGGCGGAACCGCCAGCGCGCGGGCCAGCCCTGCGCCCACCGCCTCGCCTCGCGCCGCGATGGTGGCGTTGAACACAGCCTCGGGCGAACCGAAGGCGACCAGCAGCTTGCGTGCAGACTCTCGCCCGACGCGCGGCGTTTCAAGAAGGCGCAACCAGGCGCCGAGTTCTTCGTGTTCCATCACACAGGTAAGGGCCGTCTGGCGGGGCGCCGTGCGCGCTCACGGCTGGGTGAAGTGGTCGCCCGGCTTGACGGGATTTTCCGCCAACAGGATCAGCGCGTAAGACATGCGGTCGAAGACCCGGAATACGAACAGCATGCCGTGCCGTTCATCAGGCAGCTTGATGGTGGGGCGCAACGGGTCGGTCTTGTCGACCGTGCGCACACCGTCGCGCAACAGGGCCAGCACGTGGCCACGCTCCATGCCGTCGACAGAACCGCGGTTGAGTGACACGATCTGGTTCTGGCCGGCAGTCAGCGCATCGCCGTAAAGGGATGCGATCTGGCCGGCCATGGCGGCTTGTGGTGCATGCGGCGCGTAGTTGGTGAACTCGCGCACCGGCACCACGGCCAGCTTGTCGCCGACTCCGGCTTCCTGGCGAACGCTGGTGATGACGAAGGACGCAGGCACGATCTCGGACTTGCCCGCCGCGTCGACCCGTGTCCCGCCCTGGCGCGTGTATTCGGCCGCACCCACGTAGCGGGCTTCGTAGCCCAGAACTTCGCCAGTGGTCGGGTCCTTCAAGGGCGTGGCCTCGCGGAAGATGCGGTAGTCGCGGGCACCGACCAGGTCACCGCGCACATAGGCGGTGTCGCCGCGGCCCAGAAGCACGCGGCCTTCCTGGGTGGCAACGATGCGTGGTGCGCTTTGGAGTTCGTTGCCCTGGAAAATAATCGCCTCGTTCAGGAAAGGTTCTATCAAGTGGAAAGGAATCGAAGGCAGCGAGCCGTCGCCGAGTTCGGTGCTGCGCACGCGCGGCGAAAGCTTGTCGTTCCCGCCATCGCCCACCGGCTGCCCAAGCCGCAGTCGGGCACGGCCACCGGTCTTGTCAAGCAAGAGCATCTGGCCCGGGTAGATGAGGTGAGGATTGCGGATCTGATCGAGGTTCATGCCCCACAGTTCCGGCCAGCGCCAAGGGCTCTTCAGGAACAGCTTGGAGATGTCCCAAAGGGTGTCTCGCGGCTTGATGGTGTAAGAATCGGGTGCGTTCGGCGCCAGTTCCGAAAGGGGTACGCCGTTCTGGGCCACAGCTTTCGCAGTGCCTCGCTGCTGGGCAGAGATGGGGTAATCAGCTGACTGAGCCGTGCCGGTGAACAGTGCAGGCACCAGCGCCGCGCCCAGGAACATGGCACCGACAGCCCGGCGAGCGGTGGAGACACTGTGATCGCGACGAATCATGTGGAGATCTCTCAGAGGCGGCTCGCAATGGCGGGCCCGCACGATGGGTTATGGAGCCGGTGGCGACCGCCATCGATCGGTTCGGCGAAAATCCTCATTTACTTTCACAGATTCTGCCCCTAAACCCTTGATATCGCAACGAAAGTGACCGCGCTCACCGCCCAGTCTGCGGCCTATTGCCGGGCTGGACGTTGTGCGAGTCCCACAGCGCTCGCGGACTGACGGCCGGCGCTGAACGCGACCGAAACCCATGGCCAAGCTGAATATTCTTCGATACCCGGACCCCCGCCTGTACACCGTGGCCAAGGCCGTGACTCAGGTCGATGCCCGCATCCGGCAACTGGTCGACGACATGCTTGAAAGCATGTATGACGCCGAAGGCGTGGGCCTGGCCGCAACGCAGGTGGATGTGCACGAGCGCGTGATCGTGATGGACACCTCCGAACTGCGTGACCAGCCCATCGTGCTGATCAACCCCGAGTTGATCGCACGCAGCGAAGAGATGACTTTCGGCGACGAAGGCTGCTTGTCGGTGCCTGCCATCTACGACCGCGTGCACCGCCATGCGCGGGTCACGGCGCGCGCGCTCGGCCGCGACGGCGAACTGCATGAGTTCGAGGCCGAAGGCCTGCTGTCGGTCTGCGTCCAGCACGAGATGGACCACCTGATCGGCAAGGTGTTCGTCGAATACCTCAGCCCGCTGAAGCGGGATCGCATCCGCACCAAAATGTTGAAAAAGGCGCGTGACGATGAGCGTGATTGACCGCCAGCGTGACGTAACCTGCGGCGCCAGGCGGGCTCAGCCGTGAACGTCGCCTTCGCCGGAACGCCCGAGTTCGCGCAGGTCGCGCTGGCTCGCCTGCACGCCTCGGGTCATGACATCAGCCTGGTGCTGACCCAGCCCGATCGCCCGGCCGGCCGCGGAATGAAGCTGCACCCATCACCCGTCAAGGCCTTCGCTCTCGAACACGGCATTCCGTTGTCGCAGCCGCGCAGCCTGCGTCTGGACGGCAAGTTTCCGGAAGACGCCGCCACGGCACGCGCTGCCCTCGAAGCCGCGAAGCCTGAGGTGCTGGTGGTGGCCGCCTACGGCCTGATCCTGCCGCCCTGGGTGCTTGAGCTGCCGCGCCTGGGCTGCCTGAACATCCACGCCTCGCTGCTGCCGCGCTGGCGCGGTGCTGCGCCGATTCACCGCGCCATCGAGGCCGGTGATGCGCACACCGGCATCACCATCATGCAGATGGACGCCGGGCTCGACACCGGCGACATGTTGCTCGTGGAAACGGTGAGCATAGGCGCCCGCGACAGCACTGCAAGCCTGCACGACGTGCTGGCCACGCTTGGCGGCCGGTTGATCGTCGATGCCTTGAGCCGTGCTGCGGGCGAAGGCCTGCAGCGCAGCCCACAGCCCGCCGAAGGCATCACCTACGCGCACAAGATCGACAAGGCCGAAGCGGCGATCGACTGGCGCCAAATTGCATCCACCATCGAGCGCCGCCTGCGCGCCTTCGACCCCTTCCCCGGCGCCACCGGCGTACTCGGCACGGAGGCCATCAAGTGCTGGCGTGGCGAAGTCGTGCCTGGCCACGGTGGCGTGCCGGGGCAAGTGCTGGCAGCCGATGACGCTGGCATCACGGTGGCCTGCGGCGAAGGCGGCTTGCGCCTGACCGAACTACAGCGTGCCGGCGGCAAGCGCCTGCCGGCCGCGCAGTTCCTGCAGGGTCGGCCGGTGGCTGCCGGCATGGTCTTCGCGCCGCACGCCGATTGAACTCGTGGGTGCTGCCCACATCTATTTGGGCCTGATGTTCAACAAGGACGCCCCGCAATGTTCAACCTGATGAAGACCGCCATCCTGATGGCGGCGATCACCGCCCTGTTCATGGCCATCGGCTCGGTGCTGGGCGGGCGCTTGGGGCTGATGCTCGCGCTCGTCATGGCGCTGGGCATGAACTTCTTCAGCTACTGGTTCTCCGACAAGCTGGTGCTGAAGATGTACAACGCGCAAGAGGTCGACGAGAGCTCCGCGCCGCAGTTCTACGGCATGGTGCGCGAACTGGCGCAGCGTGCCCGGTTGCCCATGCCCAAGGTCTACCTGATCAACGAAGACGCGCCCAACGCCTTCGCCACGGGCCGCAACCCTGAGCACGCGGCCGTGGCCGCCACCACCGGCATCCTGCGCGTGCTCAGCGAGCGCGAACTGCGTGGCGTGATGGCGCATGAACTGGCGCATGTGCGGCACCGTGACATCCTCATCAGCACCGTAAGCGCCACCATGGCCGGCGCGATCTCGATGCTCGCCAACTTCGCGATGTTCTTCGGTGGCCGCAACAGCGAGGGCCGTTCGACGAATCCGATCGTCGGCATCCTCGTGATGCTGCTGGCGCCGCTGGCCGCAAGCCTGATCCAGATGGCGATCAGCCGCGCCCGCGAGTTCGAGGCTGATCGCGGTGGCGCCGAAATTTCCGGCGAGCCGCAGGCCCTGGCGTCGGCGCTGCAGAAGATCGAACGCATCGCGAAAGGCATACCGATGGAGGCCGCTGAACGGCACCCGGAAACTGCGCAGATGATGATCGTGAACCCGCTCTCGGCGGGCGGCCTGCGCGGCCTGTTCTCGACCCACCCATCGACCGAGGAACGCGTCGAAAAGCTGATCGCGATGGCGCCTGCGGGGCGCTGAAACACGGCCCCATCTGCGCCTGTGGAAAGCCGCCGCAAGGGCGAGCTGTTCCCTTGATCGGCCCTGCGAAATCCAAATTCGCCCTGACGCCAAGCTCAGTGTCACGCGCGAGCGTCGGCGCTCGAGTCGCCGAGCTCTTCGCCCGATGGCAAGTGCACGAGTTCGCGGCACGCGGCCAATGCATGCCGCATTCAACACCGGTTGCGAGAAGACCAAAGGAAGGCCCACCAGCCCCCGGGTGGCAATGGACCGTAGCGGCCAGCCTGTGTTGAACTTTGAAGCGCACAGCACCGCAGGCAGTGCGTCACCACTGCTGCCGCTGAGCCAACATCGATGCGTGCGGTGGTGGCTCGTGATGCGCCCGATGGCAGGCTCGATCGCCCGGTGCGTCTTGAGCCAGCGGCGCTGCTGTTTGTCTGCCGCCGGTGGCCGGGTGAAGTTCACCGTCTACAGCGGAGTGGGCCACAACGCCTGGGACGCCGCCTATGCCGACTCGATGCTCTACGAATGACTGCTGGCACAGCGCCGCGGCCGACCCGCTCGACCCTGAATCCCGCCGGCCAGCATCAGGCTCAAGTTGCCCGCCGTCCGACCGATATACCGGGAGACCGCAACCCGAATCCGAACCGTCATGTCCCGCCACACCCTCATTGCCATTGTCTTCGCCGGCGCGCTGCTGGCCGGTTGCGACATGGTGACCGGCGCAATGGGCATCGAGCTACCCGAAAAGGTGGCGGCAGTGCGCGAGGCCGAAGGCAAGGCCGTTGGCGGCGCCTGCCGCCACGCCGGGCGCGCCATCGAAGACTGTTACACGATGAACAAGAAGGCCGAAAAGGCCGCTGTATTCGCTGGCTGGCGCGACATGAACGACTACATGCGCGAGAACAAGATCGAACCCGTGACGCCGCAGATGGGCAGCAAGATCGCGACGGCCGAAGCCGGCGCCGCAGTTGCAACGGGCGGTGCCGACGAGGCCCCCGCCGAGGGCGCGCCCGCCAAAGCCAAACCGGGCGCCAAGTCGGTCAGCCGCAAGGCCAAGGCGCTCGATTCCTGAGCTCCCGGCAGTGGTCAGTGGGTTCGTCGCGCTGCGACAATCTGCGGCATGAGCACGCTGCGAGAAACCGTCCGCCACCCGCAGTTCCGCACCGGCTGGTTCGAGATGATGCCGGTCAGCCTGGGCATCGCCGCCTGGGGCCTGGTGACCGGCGTGGCCATGGTCAAGAGCGGCCTGGCGGTGCCGCTGGCTTTGATGATGACGCTGACGGTCTTCGCCGGCAGCGTGCAGCTCACGGCGGTGCCGCTGATGATGGCCGGCAGCCCGGCCTGGGTGATCTGGGCCACCGCGCTGTGCGTGAACCTGCGCTTCGTCATCTTCAGTGCGCAATGGCGGCCGTACTTCCTGCGCTTCCCGCGCTGGCAACGGGTCGCGCTCGGCTACTTCTGCGCCGACCTGAACTACGTGCTGTTCATGAAGCGCTTCAAGGAACCGCGCGAAGATGAAGGCCAGATCGAGTACTTCATCGGCGGCTCGCTGATGAACTGGTCGGC
>CANJKD010000021.1 GCA_947474415.1 Burkholderiales bacterium
AGCGGCAGGGTCATCGTCAGAACTTCACCGAGATTCAAATCGGTGCGGTGAACGCCTAACAAGCGAAGGAGCTAAACCATGGCACAGAAAAAGGGCGGCGGTTCCACACGGAACGGCCGCGACTCCCAACCCAAGATGTTGGGCGTGAAGGTGTTTGGCGGCCAAAAGATCCCGGCCGGTTCGATCATCGTTCGCCAGCGGGGCACCAAGTTCCATGCCGGCACGAACGTCGGCATTGGCAAGGACCACACGCTGTTCGCGCTCGTCGACGGCCAAGTGAGTTACGCCATCAAGGGCCCGCGCAATCGCCAGACCGTGTTCGTCACGGCGTTCTGATTCACGCGTTGCCGCTCTGCGGCATGCGACGAAGCCCCGGCCATCCGGGGCTTCGCTCTTTGTGCGTTGCACTACGATCAACGCCCCACTTGAGCCAAAACCATGAAATTCGTTGACGAGGCCATGATCGACGTCGTTGCAGGCGATGGCGGCAACGGCTGCATGAGCTTTCGCCGCGAGAAGTTCCTGCCCTTCGGTGGGCCGAACGGCGGTGATGGCGGCCGCGGCGGCAGCGTTTTCGCGGCCGGTGACCGCAACCTGAACACACTGATCGACTTTCGTTACGCTCGCCGCCATGAAGGTCGACGCGGCGAGAACGGGCGTGGCTCGGACCAGTATGGTGCCGCGTCCGATGACATCGTGCTGCGCATGCCGATGGGCACGGTCATCACCGACGTCGAGACCAATCAGGTCATCGCCGAATTGCTGGTGCCAGACGAAAGGGTATTGATCGTGAAGGGCGGCGACGGTGGATTCGGCAACCTGCACTTCAAGACAAGCACGAACCGCGCACCCCGCCAAAAGACGCCCGGCTGGCCGGGCGAACAGAAGAAGCTCAAGCTTGAACTGCGCGTGCTCGCGGACGTCGGCTTGTTGGGCATGCCGAACGCGGGCAAGTCGTCGCTCATCACTGCGGTCTCGAACGCGCGGCCGAAAATTGCCGACTATCCGTTCACGACGCTGCACCCTAACCTGGGGGTCGTGCGCGTCGGGCCGGAGCAGAGTTTCGTCATCGCCGACATTCCCGGCCTGATCGAAGGCGCCTCCGAAGGGGCCGGGCTCGGCCACTTGTTCCTGCGCCACCTGCAACGCACACACCTGTTATTGCACGTGGTGGATTTCGCGCCGTTTGACGACACCGTGGACCCGGTTGCACAGGCGAAGGCCATCGTCGGTGAGCTGAAGAAGTACGACCAGTCGCTGTACGAGAAGCCGCGATGGGTGGTGTTGAACAAGCTCGACATGGTGCCGCCGGAAGAGCGTGAGAAGCGCGTCAAGGACTTCGTCAAGCGCTTCAAGTGGAAGGGCCCGGTGTTCCAGATATCGGCCTTGACGCGCGAAGGTTGCGAGCCGCTCATTCGGGCGATCTATCAGCACGTGGCAGCGCTGAAGAACGTCATCCCCGACGACCCGGATCCGCGCTTCGATGCGGCTGGCACGGGTGCCGTACTGGCACCATGAGCGACTCGCTGAAGCGCGCGCGGCGCATTGTCGTCAAGGTCGGCTCCAGTCTCGTCACGAACGACGGGCGTGGACTCGACGCCGATGCGGTGGGCAACTGGTGCCGCCAGATGGCCGCACTGGCCGCGCAGGGGCGTGAGGTCGTGATGGTGTCCAGTGGCGCGATCGCCGAGGGCATGAAGCGGCTAGGCTGGTCGGTTCGGCCAAAAGAAATTCACGAGTTGCAGGCGGCGGCTGCGGTCGGCCAGATGGGCCTGGCGCAGATGTATGAGTCGAAGTTGCGCGAACACGGCATGGGCAGCGCCCAGGTGCTGCTCACGCACGCCGACCTGGCTGATCGCGAGCGCTACCTGAACGCTCGCTCAACCTTGTTGACCTTGCTGTCGCACCACGTGATTCCGGTCATCAACGAGAACGACACGGTGGTCACCGACGAAATCAAGTTCGGCGACAATGACACCCTGGGCGCCCTGGTGGCCAACCTGGTGGACGCCGACGTGCTGGTGATCCTGACCGATCAGCGCGGCCTGTATTCCGCCGACCCACGCAAGGATGCCGGTGCCCGCTTCATCGACGAAGCCAGGGCCGGTGCGCCTGAGCTCGAGCGCATGGCCGGGGGTGCGGGGTCGAGCATCGGACGCGGCGGCATGATCACCAAAGTGCTCGCCGCCAAACGCGCGGCAAGCAGCGGCACGAGCACCGTGATTGCCTATGGCCGCGAGCCGGATGTGCTGTTGCGCCTGGCTGCCGGTGAAGCGATTGGCACGGCCCTGATCGCTTCGACCCAGAAGCTCGCCGCGCGCAAGCAGTGGATGGCCGACCACCTGCAATTACGCGGTGCCGTAGTCGTCGACGACGGTGCGGCGAGCAAGGTCAAGGACGAAGGCAAGAGCCTGTTGCCAGTCGGCGTGGTCGAAGTGCAGGGCGAATTTCATCGCGGCGACGTGATAGCGGTGCGCAACCTGGCAGGCGTTGAGTTGGCTCGGGGTCTGGCCAACTACGGCAGCGCCGAGGCGCGCCTGATCGCACGCAAGCCGTCAAGCGAATTCGAGCGGCTGCTCGGGTTCACCGGCGAACCCGAAATGATCCACCGGGACAACCTCGTGCTGGCCTGACTTGGTCTGACTACACCGGCGCTTCGGTCGGTGGTTCATGCGGTTTGTGCGCTTCATTCGGCCCATGCAGCGAACCATCGTCATGCTGCCGGTCGTCTTCGTGATAGTGCGGACGCATGCCTGAACGCAGATAGCGGTTGTGGTGCGTGCCGCGCGGCAAAAACCTGGCAAGTTCGGTCAAGGCCATCTGGTACACGTCGCGCTTGAACTCGATCACCAGTTCGAGCGGCACCCAATACTCGTTCCAGCGCCAGGCGTCGAACTCTGGGTGGTCGGTGGCTCGCAGGTTCATGTCGCTGTCGCGTCCGACCAGTTGCAGCAGGAACCAGATCTGTTTTTGCCCCCGGTAGTGGCCGCGCGCATCGCGCCGGATGAAGTGGTCGGGAACCTCGTAGCGCAGCCAGTCGCGGGTGCGCGCGACGATGCGTACGTGGTCGGCCACAAGCCCCACTTCTTCATGCAGCTCGCGGAACATCGCCTGCTCGGGCGTCTCGCCGTACTTGATGCCCCCCTGCGGGAACTGCCAGGAGTGGGTGCGTATGCGCTTGCCCCAGAACACCTGGTTTCTTTGGTTGAGCAGGACGATGCCGACGTTGGGTCTGAACCCTTCACGGTCGAGCATAATCAACCCCAATTCATTCGTTGAATTCATTATTACACCGGTGTGACGGGAATCAACCCTTGGGTTTCCCGCAAGGCCCACCGGTCCCGCGTGTATCTCCGCGGCCCCTCTTCCCTCTTCCCTCTTGCGCCGACGCTCCATGAAAGCCACCCAGTTCTTCATTTCCACGCTCAAGGAAGCCCCTGCCGATGCCGAGGTTGTGAGCCACAAGTTGATGCTGCGAGCCGGCTTCATCAAGCGCCTGGGCGCCGGCATCTACAGCTACATGCCGATGGGCTTGCGGGTCATCCGCAAGGTCGAGGCGATCATTCGCGAAGAGATGAACCGCGCCGGTGCAGTCGAGTTGCTGATGCCCGTGGTGCAGCCGGCCGAGTTGTGGCAAGAGACCGGCCGCTTCGCCAAGATGGGGCCCGAGTTGCTGCGCGTGAAAGACCGCCACGACCGCGACTTCATCATCCAGCCCACCAGCGAGGAGGTCATCACCGACATCGCCCGTCAGGAACTGCGCAGCTACCGCTCGCTGCCGAAGAATTTCTATCACATCCAGACCAAGTTCCGCGACGAACGCCGGCCGCGCTTCGGTGTGATGCGCGGGCGCGAGTTCACGATGAAGGACGCCTATTCGTTCGACCGTGATGTCGAGGCAGCCGGCCGCAGCTACGAACAGATGTATGCAGCCTACACGCGCATCTTCGAGCGCATGAAATTGACTTTCCGGGCAGTCGCGGCCGACAACGGCGCGATCGGCGGCATCCGCTCGCACGAATTCCAGGTCATCGCCGACACTGGCGAAGACGCGATCGTCTACTGCCCGACCTCCGACTACGCGGCCAACATCGAGATGGCCGAGGCCTTGCCTCTGATCGGGCGGCGCGCCGCCGCAACTGCAACGATGGTGAAGACGCCGACGCCGGGCAAGAGCACCTGCGAAGACGTGGCCGTGCTGCTCGGCTTACCGCTTCAGAACACCGTCAAGTCGCTGGTGCTGGCCACCGAAGAGAAGAGCGAGGCCGGCGACGTGCTGCGGGTTTCGCTGTGGCTGCTGCTGGTGCGCGGCGACCACTCGTTGAACGAGGTGAAGGCCAGCAAGGTGCCGGGCCTGAACGCCGGCTTCCGCTTTGCGACCGCCACCGAGATCGACGAGCACTTCGCCTGCAAGCCGGGCTACCTCGGCCCGATTGGACTGAAGAAGCCCGTGAACGTGGTCGCCGACCGAACCGTGGCTGCGATGAGCGGTTTCATCTGCGGGGCCAACGAAGCCGACTTCCACTTCACCGGCGCGAACTGGGGCCGTGATGTGCCCGAGCCCGATGTCGTGGCCGACATCCGCAACGTCGTCGCCGGTGACCCTTCGCCCGATGGCAAGGGCGTGCTTGCGATCCAGCGCGGCATCGAGGTCGGCCATGTGTTTCTGCTCGGCACGTACTACAGCGAGAAGATGAAGGCCACGTACCTCGACGAGGCGGGCAAGCCGCAGTTGATGCAGATGGGTTGCTACGGCATCGGCGTGACGCGCATCCTGGGCGCGGCAATCGAGCAGAACTTCGACGCGCGCGGCATCATCTGGCCGACCGCCATCGCGCCATTCACGGTGGTCATCTGCCCGATCGGCTACGAGCGCTCGGCCGAGGTGAAGGCCGCTGCCGATCAACTTCATGACGACCTGATGCAAGCCGGCATCGATGCGATGCTCGACGACCGCGGCGAGCGCCCCGGCGCGATGTTCGCCGACTGGGAACTGGTCGGCGTGCCGCACCGGGTCGTGATCTCCGACCGGGGTTTGAAAGAAGGCCAGGTCGAGTACCAGGGCAGGCGCGATGCGCAGGCCACCTCACTTCTCCTGGTCGACGTGCTGGCCACGATGAAGGGCAAGCTCGCCGCATGAGCCCGCCGGGCCGCCCCAAGGGCGAAAACCGGAGTGCGAATCACGGATGCCACCTGATGAACACGGTGCTCTCCCGCATCGGGAGAGACCGACGTCGCCTCGGTTCTGCCCTGCTGCTGGGGCCCTTGGCGTTCGCCTTCCCCCGAACCGGTCATGCCGGCGCGCAGGTCGAAGAGCCACTGGCCAACGCGGTAAGGTCGGCCCTGGCATCGTCAGTCAACGACACTGCGCCGCCGAAGCCGGCCTTCGACAACATCGAGGCGCGCCTGGCCTACCTGCGCTGGCTCGGCGAGATGAGCCATCGGCTCCAGAAACGCAAGGCCGAGCATATGTCGCGTGTCGAGTTTCTCGAGACCGCCTGGTACGAAAGCACACGGGCCGGGCTGGAGCCGTCGTTGCTTCTCGGACTGATCCAGGTCGAGAGCGGCTTTCGCAAATACGCCATCAGCAGCGCCGGTGCGCGCGGCTTCACCCAGGTGATGCCGTTCTGGGCCCGTTCGATTGGCAACGGCGACGCTCGCCACCTGTTCCACATGCAGACCAACCTGCGCTTCGGCTGCGTGATCCTGCGCCACTACCTCGACCTGGAACGGGGCGACCTGTACCTGGCGCTGGGCCGCTACAACGGCAGCCGCGGTCGGCCCGAGTACCCGAACGCGGTGTTCGCTTCGCAGCGCCTGTGGGCCTACCAGCCGCCCGTAACCTGATTGCTCAGAGTCCGCCCCAAGACTTGGGCGCGGCGCCTGTCACACCCAGCAGCGAGAGCACGCGCTCCACCGTGTCGTCGACGAGTTCATCGATGCTTTGCGGGCGGTGATAAAAGGCCGGCAGCGGCGGGAAGATCACGCCGCCCATTTCTGTCACGGCGGTCATGTTGCGCAAGTGCGCGAGGTTGAAGGGCGTCTCGCGCACCATCAGTACCAGGCGGCGGCGCTCTTTCAGCGTGACGTCTGCGGCGCGTGTCAGCAGGTTGTCGGACATGCCAAGCGCCACGGCGGCGAGCGTCCTCATGGAGCAGGGCGCAACCACCATCGCATCGGTAGCGAACGAGCCGCTGGCAATGGCAGCCCCCACGTTGCTCGGCGCATAGGCCACATCGGCAAGCGCTTCGATCGAAGAGCGGTCGAGCCCGAGTTCGTGGTGCGCGTTCAGCACGCCTGCCGGGGTGACCACGAGGTGCGTCTCCCGACCCGCAGCCTTAAGTCGCTGCAGCAAACGCACAGCGTAAACCGCGCCAGTGGCGCCGGTGATGCCAACGACGACGCGCGCGATGGTCAAGCGCTCAGGCGCTCAACAACGGTTGCAGTTCGCCCGACTCGTACATCTCCATCATGATGTCGGAGCCGCCGAGGAACTCGCCGTTGACATAGAGCTGCGGGATCGTCGGCCAGTTGGCGTAGTCTTTGATGCCCTGGCGAATGCCTTCGTCTTCGAGCACGTTGACGGTCTTGAGGTCTTTCACGCCACAGGCTTTCAGCACCTGGATCGCCCGGCCGGAAAAGCCGCACTGCGGGAACTGGGCCGTGCCCTTCATGAAGAGCACCACCTGGCTGCCCTTGACGAGGTCGGCAATGCGTTGTTGGACGTCACTCATGATGGTCTGGCTCGTGAAATTTTGGATCCCCAATTTTATACGGCAAAGCGGTCAATGGCCGCTATCGCTGGAGCCATGTCCCTCACCAGCGATGCCTCAAAAAGCGTACGAAGCGCCAACCTGCATCAGCGGTGAAATGCGCAGGTCGCGCACGGCATCATCGAGGCTCTGGCCGCTGCCCAGCGCACGGCCGAACCTGGATGCATTGCCGGGGCTCTGCGCCACCAGGCCCAGATCGGCACTGAACCGCCAGCCACTGTGTACCGACAAACCGGTGTAGCCAAGGCCAAGATACGTCTGGGCGCCGGCGTCGGCGGCGACGGGGTCGTTCGTGTTGGGCATCGCGCTGGGGCCGAAGGGCTGGCTGCCGATGCTGAAACTGGTGCCGTTTCTGCCTGCCTGGCCAGCCCAGAGTTGCGCGCGGGGCCCGAGGATCACGCCGCCGGTGGCGCGCAAGCCGCCGACGCTGCCCGCACCGGTCAGGGACGTGGTCATGTAGTAGTCGCCCATCAGGACCAGGCTGTTGACCTTGATCGCCTGACTGTCGGGATCGGCCAGCCGGGCTCGCCAGACCGGCGATGACGTTCCGAACGACAACCGGCCCTGCCAGCGCGCCCAAGGCTCGCCGTTCGGGGTGAGGCCAGCCCCGTCGGCGGCCAGCGAGGGCACGGCGACGAGCGAGATCCACCCACCGAGAATCCACGTCATCTTGCGCATCGCAGGCTCCTTTCGGGAACGGGTTGCAGCGATTTCATATTACGCCGTGGTGTCGACCCTGTGTTGCGATTGCTGGGCCGGCAACACCCTTCACATCGTGCGATCGGAACGCGCAGGAGCGTTCTCAGCGATGCCCGCCGGAGCAGCGCGGTTGCCCGCCGAGGTCATGGCGTGTCTCGACCCCGGCGAAGCCCTCGCTACGCAACAGACGCTGCACGGCCTCGGCCTGCTCGAAGCCGTGTTCCAGCAGCAACCAGCCGCCCGGCAACAGGTGATGTGGCGCGCCATGGACGATCTCTTGCAGCGCGCCCAGGCCGTCACCACCCGGCGTCAAGGCCGAAGCCGGCTCGTGGCGAAGCGCCGGCAGGTGCGGGTCTCCGGCAGCGATGTAAGGCGGGTTGCTGAGCACGAGATGGAAGCGACGAACGGGCAGCGCCGCCCACCACGAACCGGTAACGAAGCCCACGTCGAGCCCGAGACGCACAGCGTTGGCTTCGGCCACCGCCAGTGCGGACTGGCTGTTGTCGGTGGCCATCACGGTCGCTTGCGGACAACAGTTCTTGACCGCCAGCGCGATCGCGCCGCTGCCGGTTCCGAGGTCGGCCACCTGCGGCGACTTCACTTCGGCCAGCGCGCCGTCCAGCAGTTCCAGCGCCCAGTCGACCAGCAGCTCGGTGTCTGGGCGCGGCACCAGCACCGCCGGGGTCACGCTCAGGGTCAGGCCGTGAAACTCCTTCTCGCCATGCAAGTAGGCGAGCGGTTCGCCGCCAGCCCGGCGCACCAAGTGGCCCTGAAACTGCCGCCAGAGATCGGCGTCGAGCGGCGCTTCGTCATGCGCCAGCAACCAGCTGCGTGGGCGGTTCAGTACGCGCGCCAGCAGCCACTGGGCGTCTAGCCGGTCCACGCCCATCGTGCGGGCCGTGGCGAGCGCCGCCGCCACCGTCGGGGCCGGCCCGCAGTTCACGCTTCGCCGCTTTCCAGCGACGCCAGTTGCTCGGCCGACTGGGCGGCCTGCAAGGCGACGGTCACGTCGTCGAGGTCGCCGTCGAGTACGGCCTGCAGCTTGTACAGCGTCAGGTTGATGCGGTGATCGGTGAGGCGGCCCTGCGGAAAGTTGTAGGTGCGGATGCGGTCGCTGCGGTCGCCGCTGCCGATCAAGCCCTTGCGCGTGGCGGCCTCCTTGGCCGCGCGCTCGTTGCGGTCTTTGTCGCGCAGGCGTGCGGTCAGCACGGCCATCGCCTTGGCCTTGTTGCGGTGCTGGGAACGGTCGTCCTGGCACTCGGCGACGATGCCGGTGGGCAGGTGCGTGATGCGGATCGCGCTGTCGGTCTTGTTGACGTGCTGGCCACCTGCGCCGCTGGCGCGGAAGGTGTCGATGCGTAACTCGGCCGGGTTCAGCGTCACTTCCTCGGCTTCGTCGGCCTCGGGCAGCACGGCCACGGTGCAGGCGCTGGTGTGGATGCGGCCCTGAGTTTCAGTGGTCGGCACGCGCTGCACGCGGTGGCCGCCCGATTCGAACTTGAGCCGCGCATAGACACCATCACCCTCGACGCGGATCACCAGTTCCTTGTAGCCGCCCAGGTCGCTCGCGCTCTCCGACAGCACTTCGGTGCGCCAGCCTCGACGCTCGCAATGGCGCAGGTACATGCGCGCCAGGTCGCCGGCGAACAGGGCGGACTCATCGCCACCGGTGCCGGCGCGAATTTCCAGGAAGGCATTGCGCGCGTCGTCGGGGTCGCGCGGCAGCAGCGCGGTCTGCAGTTCAAGGTGCAGGCGTTCTATGTCGGCTTGTGCCTCGGCGATTTCCTGCCGCGCCAGGTCGGCCATCTCGGGGTCGGCCAGCAGTTCTAGCGCGGCGGCCCGATCGCGCTCGCGCTGCTCGAAGCGGCGGAAGCGTTCAACCAGGCCGCTGACCTCGGCGTGCTCGCGCGACAGGTCGCGGTAGCGCTTCATGTCGCCGGCCACCGACGGGTCGGCCAGCGTGGCGTCGAGCTCGGTCAGGCGCATCGCGAGGCGCTCGAATTGCTGGCGGAGAGTGTCTTTCATGGGCGGTGCTGGAAGCTCGAGCGAGCGGCTGGATCAGGGGCAACGATGCGGGGGTCTCGTCACGGCAAACCATTGAGGCCACGCAAAGGCGGCCGGGCGAGCGTCGGTATTGCGTCTCGGGTGAGTCGCTAGTGCGGATCGTCGGTCGGTGCCCGCGTGCTCTGGCGCAGGAACAGGCGCGACACCGTTTGCGCCAGCTCGGCGCGGTGCTCGCCGTCGGTGGCATGCAACTCGGCCAGCGTGCCGTGCAGCATCTTCTGCGTCAGCCCGCGCGACAGCGCTTCCAGCACCGCATCGACGTTCTCGCCCCGGGCCAGCAGCTTGCGTGCGCGGGCGATCTCAGTGCTGCGCCAGTCGTCGGCCTGGGTGTGCAGCGCCTGGATCAGTGGCACCGAGCCGCGCTGGTCGAGCCAGTGCACGAAGCTCTGCACGCCGGTTTCGATGATGGCCTCGGCCTGCTCCACGGCCGCCTGGCGCTTTTCGCCAGCCGACTGCACGAGGGTGGCCAGATCGTCCACGGTGTAGAGGTACACGTCTGAAAGGCGCGCGACTTCGGGCTCGATGTCGCGCGGCACGGCCAGGTCGATCATGAACATCGGGCGGTGCTTGCGTGACTTGAGGGCACGCTCCACCGCGCCCAAGCCGATGATCGGCAGCGAACTGGCAGTGCAGGAGATCACGATGTCGAAGTCAGCCAGGCGCTGCGGCAGGTCGGCCAGGCGCAAGGCCTCGGCGTTGAATCGGCCAGCGAGCTTTTCGCCGCGCTCCAGCGTGCGGTTCGCGACCGCGATGGCGCGTGGGTTGCGGGCCGCGAAGTGCGTGGCCACAAGTTCGATCATTTCTCCGGCGCCGACGAACAAGACCTTGGTTTTTTCGAGGTCTTCGAACAACTGAGCCGCGAGGCGGACTGCGGCAGCCGCCATGCTGATCGAATGTGCGCCGATCTCGGTCGACGTGCGCACCTCCTTGGCCACGGCAAACGAGCGCTGGAACATCTGGTGCAGCGAGCCGCCCAGCGTGCCGGCGATCTGGGCCTCGCGCACCGCGAGTTTCATCTGGCCCAGGATCTGCGGCTCGCCGAGCACCATCGAATCGAGGCCACTGGCGACGCGGAACGCATGCCGTGCCGCTGCGCTGCCTTCGAGCACATACGCATGTTCGCGCAAGGTGTGCGGCGCCACGCCGCCCACGCCGGCGAGCCAGTCGACGGCAGGGCTGACGAGCGCCCGGTTCGCGGCCACGTACACCTCAGTG
Source organism: Burkholderiales bacterium (assembly GCA_947474415.1). Classification (GTDB taxonomy): domain Bacteria; phylum Pseudomonadota; class Gammaproteobacteria; order Burkholderiales; family Burkholderiaceae_C; genus LMDS01. Next base: position 10,752 of record CANJKD010000021.1, read on the forward strand.
CGGTTGCAGGTCGAGACGATCGCCACTTCGCTGACGCGCTGCAGCCGGTCGCGGAAGGCCTTCAGCGCGGGCGCCAATTGCTCGGGCGCAAACGCAAACCGTCCGCGCAAATCGAGCGGGGCAGTGCTGTGGTTCAGGCCGAGGGCGAAGACGCTCATGTGACGATTATAAAATTCGCGGCGCCCGGGCGTGCGCGGCATTCGCAACATGCCCGGTTGCGGTGCTTGGTCCCGGTCAAGACCAGTTCATCCGAGCCCAGCAAAGGAAACCCCGCATGAGACTGCCTGGCCGCCGTGGCCCGCGAAGAGGGCCAATTTCGTGGCCCTCAGGCTCAGTCACCGCACTGCGAAGCACGGAGGCTTCCGGATGAACCCCATCGACCTGCTATGGCATGTGCTGAACTTCTTCGCCCCCGCTGCCGGCGTGGGCTTGATTGCACCGACGTTGGCCAAACTGCTGTGGCGGCGCTGCCTTGCCGGCGTGCGCTGGGCCCGGCTGGCGGCTTGGGTGACCGCTGCGGCTGCCATTGTTCTGCTGGCGGGCCTGGTGGTGTTCGGCCGCGACGGCAAGATGGCAACCTATGGCGCGATGGTGCTGGCCTGCGCTGTGACCTTGTGGTGGTTCGGGTTCGGCGCCGGGCGCAGATGGTCCGGCGCGCGATAGGCCAGGCCTTCGGCCTGCGTCACTCAGGCCGAAGGGTCGGCCACAGCCGCCCGAAGCTCATGCCTCGCGCCGAAGCACCTCACCGCGCAGCGAATGGGTATTCAGCTCGGTGATGGTCACATCGACCATCTCTCCGACCAGCCGTGCCGCGCCCTTGAAGTTGACCATTCGGTTGCACTCGGTGCGCCCGGTCAATTCCAGCGGATCCTTGCGAGACGGGCCTTCCA
>CANJKD010000022.1 GCA_947474415.1 Burkholderiales bacterium
CTGCGGGCTGGCCGGGGGCAGGTCGCAGTACCAGTCGTAGAAGCTCATGCACACGCCGCCGATCAGGCTCAGGTAGCGGCTGCCGGCGGCATAGCTGACCATGCTCATGGCCGGGATCGGCGAGAAGCCGATGACCCGGTCCGGGCCGTGCTTCTTGATGGTGTAGACGTTGGCCGCCGCGACGATCTCGTTGACCTCGTCCCAGTGCGAACGCACGAAGCCGCCGAGGCCACGCACCTGCTGGTAGTCGCGCCGCTTGGCGTCGTCCTCGACGATAGCCGCCCACGCATCCACGGGTTCGTACACGAGCCGCGCCGCGCGCCAGCTCTTCAGCAAGCGGCCGCGCACCATCGGGTACTTGACGCGGTTCGCGCTGTACAGGTACCAGCTGTAGCTGGCACCGCGCGCGCAGCCGCGCGGCTCGTGGTTGGGCATGTCCCAGCGGGTGCGCGGGTAGTCGGTCTGCTGGGTTTCCCAGGTGACGATGCCGCCTTTCACGTAGATCTTCCACGAGCACGAGCCGGTGCAGTTGACGCCGTGCGTGGAGCGCACGATCTTGTCGTGCGCCCAGCGGTTGCGGTAGGCGTCTTCCCAGGTGCGGTCTTCACCGGTGGTGACGCCATGGTCGCCAGCGAAGGCTTCGCGGGGTTGCGAGAAGTAGCTCAGACGGTCGAGGAAATGGCTCATGGAGAGTCTCCGGGAATCTTGGGGATGAACGCCGGTTCAGCGGCAGTTCAGGGGTTCTTCACGTACGCGTTCTTGCGCAGGTAGAACCACCAGTTCAGCACCAGGCACAGCGCATAGAACACCGCGAAGCCGTACATCGCCATCTGCGGTGTGCCGGCCTTGATCTGCGCGCCGATCACGACCGGTGCGATGAAGGCGCCATACGCGGCGATGGCAGAAGTCCAGCCCAGCACCGGGCCGGCCTGCTGGCGGTCGAAGATCACGCCGATGGTTCGGAAGGTGGAACCGTTGCCGATGCCGGTGGCGAAGAACAGCAGCATGAACAGGCCGAGGAACATCGGGAAGTACTGCTCCGGCGTGGCCGAGCCATAGGCCTGCATCATCACGTAGCCGACCGCCGCCGAGGCCACCACCATCACCGCCGAGACGACCTGCGTGACGATCGAGCCGCCCAGCTTGTCGGAGATCCAGCCGCCGATCGGGCGGGTGGCCGCGCCAATGAACGGGCCCATCCAGGCGTAGGTCAGCGCCGAGGGCGCGTGCGGGTTTTTCAGCGTGTGCTGCAGCACGCCGGCGGCATCGGGCACGTGGCTGATGCCGAAGATCACCGTGATGGCCAGCGGCAGCGCCATCGAGAAGCCGATGAACGAGCCGAAGGTCACGATGTAGAGCGCCGTCAGCGCCCAGGTGTGCTTGTTGCGGAAGATCGCGAACTGCTTGGCCACGCCTTCCTTCATATCGCCGAAGGCCGCCAGCTTCATCATCCCCACCGCGAGCAGAACGTCGAGCGGGATCGCCACCCACATGCTCAGCAGGCCGAGGCCGGTGGGCTTGGGCAGGTACAGCCAGAGCATGAAGATCGACGGCACGAAAGCCAGCGTGTACAGGTAGGTGATCTTCGCGAACGCGACGAGCGGGTTGCCGGTGTGGGGCGACACCGTCTTCAGGTTGCTCATGCCCCACCAGCACAGGATGGCGAGCGGCACGAGCGAGAACACCCAGGCGAAGCCGGCGTTCTGGATCCACGTTGGCGTGCCGGCAGCAATCTTGCCGAAGATCCAGCCGCTGTCTTTCACCAGCGTCAGCGGCTCGCCACCGAAGCTGCCCAGCAGGCCCATTGTCATCACGAGTGGAATGACGATCTGCATCGTCGTCACGCCGAAGTTGCCCAGGCCAGCGTTCAGCCCGAGCGCCGTGCCCTGCAGGCGCTTCGGGAAGAAGGTGCTGATGTTCGACATCGACGACGCGAAGTTGCCGCCGCCCACACCCGACCACAGCGCCATCAGCTGGAACGCCCAGAGCGGCCAGTCCTTGTGTTGCAGCACGATGCCGGTGCCGATGGCCGGCGCCAGCAGCATCGCAGTGGTCAGGAAGATGGTGTTGCGGCCACCCGCGAGGCGGATCAGGAACGACGCGGGGATGCGCATCGTGGCGCCCGAGATGCCGGCGATGGCCGTGAGCGTGAACAGCTCGGCCTGCGTGAACGGGAAGCCCAGGTTCAGCATCTGCACCGTGATGATGCCCCACATGCCCCAGACCGCGAAGCCGCACAGCAGCGCCGGCACCGAGATCCAGAGGTTGCGGTAGGCGATCTTCTTCCCGGTGGATTCCCAAAACCTTTCGTCTTCCGGGCGCCAGTCGTTGATGTCGGCGCCGTGGTTTGGAGCGGGCATGGCAGTGCCCGCCTTGAGGGTCGTGTTCATGACTTTCCTTCGATGAAATTCGGCGTCAGTGCGCGAACGACTGCGACACAAGCGAACGCGGGCCGATGACTTCGGTGCGGCGCACTTCGGTCCAGTACATCCAGATCAGCGAGACCCAGACCACGCCGTACATCAGCATGAAGGCGCTGGAGCGCACGCCGGTGATGTCCATCAGCACACCGAACAGGATCGGCAGCACGAAGCCGCCCAGCCCGCCAGCGAGGCCGACGATGCCGCTGATGGTGCCGATGTTCTTCGGGTAGTCGTCGGCGATGTACTTGAACACCGAGGCCTTGCCGAACGCGAACGCGATGCCGAGCAGGAACATCAGGCCGGTGAAGGCGTAGACGTTCAGGCCGATGTGGAAGGTCTTTGCGCCATTGACGGTGAGCACGGTGAAATCGGTCTGCGGGTAGCTGAGCAGGAACAGGCAGATCCAGCTCACCCACATCACCCACCAGGTGACGGCATGCGCGCCGTACTTGTCGGACAGCCAGCCGCCCACCGCGCGCAACACGCCACCCGGCAGCGAGAAGCAGGCTGCCAGCAGCGCCGCTTCGCGGATGCCCAGGCCGAACTCGCCGATGTAGTACTGCACCATCCACAGGCTCAGGCCCACGTAGCCGCCGAACACGATCGAGTAGTACTGGCAGTACTTGATGACCTTCGGGTCCTTCAGCGCGCGCAACTGGTCCGAGAACTTCGTGTTGCTGGGCACCAGGTGCGCCGGGTCGCTGGCGCTGAATATCCAGAACAGCACGACCGTGCCGAGCATCACTGCGGCGTAGACCTGCGGCACCATGGTCCAGCCGAAGGCGACGACGAGCGCGGGGGCGACGAACTTGTTGACCGCCGCGCCCGAGTTGCCGGCGCCATAGACCCCCATCGCGAAGCCCTGCCGGTTCTTCGGGAACCAGCGCGCCACATACGGCGTGCCGACCGAGAACGAGCCGCCCGCCAGGCCGACGAACAGGCCGATGACGAGGAAGTGCCAGTAGGCCGTGGCGTAGCTCATCAGCCAGATGGCCGGCACGGTGGCCGCCATCAGCAACGCCATGACGATGCGGCCGCCGTACTTGTCGGTCCAGATGCCCAGCGGCACGCGAATCAGAGAGCCGGTGAGCACCGGCGTGGCCGTCAGCAACCCGAACTCGGTGGCGTTCAGGCCCAGCGTCTTCTTGATCGGAATGCCGATCACGCCGAACATCATCCACACCATGAAGCACACGGTGAATGCCAGCGTGCTGACCAGCAGCACGCCCAGCGCCTGGCTCTTCTTGCTCATGACGGAATCCGCTCGTTGATCATGAGCAGACTTTAGGAATCACGACCGGCGAGCGGCATCCTTCGGCAGGCTTGCTGCGACAGGGCAGATGGACGATGCCGGGCACGCCACCATCGTTCGGAAGAACTAGCCAGGGTTCAAGAAGGCCCGCGCTTGCGAAAGATCAAGGTCGGCACATGCCGACTACCCTTTGGTTCTCCGCCAGACGGTCACAGTGCGGAAACGCCGAGCACGCGCCGCAGGACCGCCAGCGCGCGCTCCAAGGTCAGCGGCTTGGGCCAGTATTCGTGTGCGCCGAGGCTCATCGCCTTCACGACGTCGATCGAAAACGAGTCGCCGGTGAGCAGCACGACGCGCAGGTTGCGCTGCGAGATCTGCTCGCTCAACGCGCGCACCACCTCCAGGCCGCTGATGTCGGGCAACCGCATGTCGAGCAGCAACAGATCGGGTTGCTCGGCCTGGGCCAGCCGCACGCCCTCGCGCCCGGTGAATGCCTTGAGCAACTGGATGAGCGGAAACCCGGACAACATCGCCTCGACCAACTCCATGTTGACGGATTCGTCTTCAATGCACAGCACGGTGCCGATCAACTCGACCGGTGGGGAGTGATCGTCGGTGGTCATGGCCGCACGGCGGCGAGGTTGACGGACATTCTGCCGCAGCGATTGCCCCCGCCGACGTTCAGGTCTTGGTGCGTGCCGACGGCGGCTCAGGCCAGCCCATGCTCTGTCGCCATCACCGCCGCATGCACGCGTGAACTCACTTCGAGCTTGCGCAGGATGTGCTGCACATGGATCTTCACCGTGGTCTCGGCGATGCCGAGCGAGCGGGCGATCTCCTTGTTGCTCTCGCCGCGCGCGATGCAGCGCAGAATGTCGTTCTCGCGCGGCGACAAGGCATCTAGCTTCGAGACGGGTGGCGCCGGCACCGCAACGGTTGCGAGTTGTGGCGCAGCCGCACCGCGAAAGGCCGCCACCAGCTTGCCGGTCATCTCTTCGCTCACCACGCTCTCGCCGCGCACGGCGCGGCGAATCGCCGCCGCCAGCGCGTCGCCCTCGATGGTCTTGAGCAGGTAGCCGCAGGCGCCGTTGCGCAGCGCGGCCGCCAGGTCGTTCTCGTCTTCGCTGACGGTCAGCACGATGACGCGGGCGCCCGCCGCGGCATCGATCAGCGCCGGCAGCGCATGGACGCCATTCACACCGGGCAAATGGTTGTCGAGCAGGATCACGTCGGGCTGCAGCGCCTGCGCGCGGCGCTGGGCCTCGCCAGCATCGGCGGCGTCACCGACGACCTCGAACTGCGGCTCGCGCTGCAACAGCGCCGTCAGGCCACGGCGGAACAGCGTGTGGTCATCGACCACCAGGATGCGGATCTTCGGGGGTGTTGCGGTCATCGCGCGTTGCGGATCAGGCGGCCTGCGGCTGCAGGTCCGCGCTAACGGCCGAAACACGCGGCAGCGCTGGCAGGGTCAGCACGACGGAGGTGCCGCGGCCCGGCGTGGTCAGCACATCGAGCTGAGCGCCCAACCGCTCGGCGCGCTCGGCCATGATGCGCAGACCGACGTGGGTCTCGTCGTGCGCCCCGTTCTCGTTCGCGAAACCCTGGCCGTCGTCGCGCACCTCCAGCCGCCACTGCGGCTGCTGCTGCACGTCGAGCCACACCTGGCCGGCACCGGCGTGCTTGCGCACGTTCGACAACGCCTCCTGCACGATGTGCAGCACCTGGATCTGGATGTCAGGCGCCAGCGGCAGGCCCTGGCCGCGCATCTGCAGCGTCGCCTTCAGCCCGGTCTGGTGCTCGAACTTGCGCAGCGTGGTGAGCAGCGCGGGCTCGATGTCTTCGCCATTGGTGCGGGTGCGGAAGTGCATCAGCAACTCACGCACATCGCCATAGCTTTCGCGCACGCCGGTGTCGATTTCGCCGAGCACGTGCTGCACCTGCTGCTCGTCGCCGCTGGCCAGCGCGTCGCGCATCAGCTGCACCTGGATCTTCAGGAACGCGAGCGACTGGGCAATGGAATCGTGCAGCTCGCGCGCCAGGAAGCTGCGCTCCTGCGACACCGCCGCTTCGAGTTCGAGCGCGTTCAGGCGCAGGTTTTCCATCGCGCTGGCGAGGTGCGCCGTGAGCGCTTCGAGCAAGGAGCGTTCGGCGTCCGAGATGTCGATCCGGGCGTGGAAGAACAGGTCGAGTTCGCCCATCAGGCGCTCGTGCAGGCGGATCGGCACCGACACCACGGTCTCGAAGCCCGCCTGTGCGCAGTGGCCCATGCGCGCGGGCTGCATGGCGCGGATTGGAATCACGCGCGCGCCGGGCGGCGCGTTCGGCGCGCCGCAATGGCAGTCACCGGCCATCAGGCAATGCTCGGCTTCGAGCATCGCGAGCGGCAGGCCGTGCGAAGCCAGCATCAGGTAGCGCTGGTTGGTTTCGTCAGACCAGCGCAACGCCACGCCGTCGGCATGGGCGATGCGGGCGATGCTCTTGGTAAAGCCCTGCGCCAGGTCGTCGAGCGCCGTGGTTTCGGTGACGAGTTGGGTGACCTCATACAGGCTTTCGAGCCTCTCGCGCTTTTCTTCCAGTTGCGCGGTCTTCTGCTGCACCCGGCTCTCGAGATTGCGGTACATCGACTGCAGCTGTTCGGCCATTCCGTTGAAGCCGCCGGCCAGGGCGCCGAATTCGTCGGTGGTGTCGCACTCGACCCGCGCGCCGAGGTCGCCACCCTGGATGCGGTCGATGGCCTGCTTGAGCCAGCCCACCGGTTCCAGCACGAAGCGGTAGCCGGTGTAGACCAGCACGCCCGCGCCGCCCACGGCCAGGCCCATCATCACCACTTGCAGCAGGTGCATCAGTGAGGTCCAGCGCGACAGGTGCGCCTCGATGCCAGCCACGAAGGTGTCGATGTGTGCGGTGAAAGCGGCGACGTCCGTGCCGAGGCTGGAGGCGGTGGCCGGTACCGCGGGGCCCGCGAGGCGTTCGCGGAAGCGTGACCAATCGCGCTCGATGACGGCGAAACGCTGCCGCACGCTGTCGTCCCAGGGCACGAACAAGGGCCGCTCGGGATTGCCTTCGCGCTGCGCTTGCAGGCTGCGCTCGAACTCGGCCACTTGTTGCGACAGGGTATTCGTCTCGCCCGTGGCCACCGACACGACCATGCGGTAGGCCTGCATGCGCATGCGCCCGGCTTCATTCACCGCCGCAGCGCCGCCTTCCAGTTGCCAGGACATCCACAGCAAGCCGCCGATGGAGAACATCGCGAGCAGCAGGAACGGCACGCCGACCAGCGCCAGCTTGGCGCCGAGTGTCCATTGCCTGGGGGTGATCATGTTCGACGGCCTGCGGTTGGCCGCAGCCAATGCGCTGCTGCGACACGCCGATTATGCGGGCCGGCCCCACCGCACTCCGACGGCGGCAGTGGCAGCAGCGGTGTCTAGACCTCGCCGCCGCTCAGGCCGTCGCAGAGCTGGTTCAGGCGCTGCGCATCGTCCGTCGACAGGTCGCCGGCACGCAGCAACGCGGCGCGCTTGATGGCGCGCAGCCGGAACAGCAGTTCGTCTTCCACGGCCTCCACCTCGGCAGCATCTTGCGCCGCCACCGATTCGGTGCCCCACAGGCCGCTGGCGTTGCAGCCGGTGCGCAACCGGTCCAGCAGGTGCCGGGCGAGCGCCAATGCGTCTTTCAGGGCGGGCGCCTCGGCGCCGGCAGCAAGCGCGGCAGTTTGCGCGTGCGCCGCATGCAATGCGGCGTCGAGCCGGCCCAGGCGGGCCTGGACTTCCTCTGCGGCCAGCGTCGCATGCAGGGCGGGCTGGATGCGCGCGGCTTCGGCAATGCGGCCGAGCCAGCTGAGGTCGTACTCACCCGGCACCACGCGCAAGGCCACGCTGACCCGCGCGAGGTACGGGCGCTCGCCACGCAGCACCGCGAGCGAGCCCTCGGTCACGGCGAGCAGCCGGCCGAGCGGCGAGATGGCGTCGCGCTGCAGCGCTCGCGGGTAGCCCGAGCCGTCCAGGTGTTCGTGGTGCTCGGCGATGGCACGTGCCAACGCGGCCGGGTAGTCGGTGAGCTGCGACAACAGCAACTGGCCGACGTGCGGGTGCACGACCAGTTGCTGGTAGCTGGTGAAGTCGAGCGCGCGGTCGGCGTCGGCCTCGCCGTGGCGCGGGTCGATGTACATCTCGCCCAGGTCGTGCAGCAGGCCGCCCAGCATGGCCAGGCGCACCTCGGCGGTCGAGCCGCCGTGGCCGATCATCAACACGCCGCTCAAGGCCATGGCCTGCACGGCGTGGTCGAACGATTCCGGGCGCGAGGTCTGGCCCACGCTGAGCAGCAGTTGGGCTACCGGGTGCAGCGGCAGGTGCGCTGCCTCCTGCACGTGGCGCGCCCCGTCGGCGCGCAGCAGGTCGCGCAGCGGCGTGTCGCGTTCCAGCAGCGCTTGGGTGGCCTGCACCAGCGACTGCGGCGTGACGCCGTCTTCGGCCATCAGGCAGGTCTCGAGTGGGTTGCGCAATTGGCGGTCGAGCAGCTTGCGCTGCAGCGACTCCGACACCGGCAGGTCGCGGGCCCACAGTTTGGTGCCCGAGATGTCGAAAATGTCGCGCGAGGCAATGATGCTCTTCGTCTTGCTGGCCTCCAGGATGGTGGCCAGCGCATGCGGGTTGGCGGTCGAGAAGGAGGCACTGCGGGCTGGCGCGATCATGGGGTACTCCGGCGGGCATGACGTGTTGTCGTCATGCTCTGTTTCGGCGCCGGGCGCACGATCTTGAGGCTGGGTTGGTGAGCAATTGCAATCGAGTGCCGCCAATGCGCCGCGCCGCCCGAAGCGGCCTCTGAGTTTCCTCCGGGGGAGCGCGAAGAAGGCGGGAAGGAGGCTTCCGGGAGGCTCTGGGGGCATCGGCCGGGTGTCCGAGGCGCAATATTGCCGGCGTCGACGCCTCGCGGTGCCGAAGGGCGGGCAACGTCACCTTTGAGGGCATTCGTCGAAATTGCCTACAGGTTTCCTACGAGACTCGGAACGGAGGGGCCCGACACTCCGCTGCAGGCGGCACAGCGCAGCGCAGCCGACTGCAACGTCACGAGCAGCGGCGGCTCATGAGGAAATGTGGCTTTGCCACTTTCCTTGTACCCCCACGGGGGCGGGCGCAGCCCAGCCCTGGGGGCGCTCTGCGGCAGATGTGCCACCAAGCGCAGCAACTGGCGCGGCGGTCGAGCCGGTACGAGCACTTCGATGCACCAGTGCGTTCAGCGGCCCGGCATCGGGCATCGCGGATAACCGGGTTGACGATCTGGCCTGCGCGCAGCGAGCGCAGCGCAGTGATCGGGACGCCGGTCAGTTCGTCAAGCAACCGTCGTTCACGCGCAGCGTGAAGGACCCAAGCCCGCGATCCCCGGGCACGGGAACGGGCCGCTGTCGTGAAACGGCCGGCGCTGCCGGCCTGACTCGGCTGCTATGCCTTGCGATGAAGGCTCAGCCTTGATCGCCGCATTGGCGAGTGACCCGGCAAGGCCAAAGGCTGCAGTCCGGCGACACCCTGCGCGCCAGCGAGCGCGGAGAGTTGCGGCGAACTCGCGGGAGAGATGGCCGCCGTTCAGGAGCGCGACGTCGGCCACCAGCGCTTGGCTCGGCCCGCAGCGCAACAGCCGGGCACCGCGCTGCAAGGGCACACCCAGGACCCGTTTGAATCCGGCCCCAACCCACAGCATGACGACAGCCACGAGAGCGAAGGGCACCATCACTGCCTCGCATTGACGCCCATCTGTCCAAATTCGCAAAATTTCCAAGATGTCGAAGCAGACTCGCAAGCCGCTGCAATGAGTTGGCTCTGCCAGGCACGATCTGGATGCCATGGCTGGTTTCTCACTGACGGCGGCATCGAAACGGTGCTCATCTACCAAGACGGTGTCGAGCTGCCGGAGTTTGCGGCGTTCGTGCTGCTGGAGACGACGGACGGTCGCGGCATCCTGCGCCGTTACTACCGGCGCTACCTCGACGTTGCGGCCGCCGCTCTCGGCGCAGGCTTCGTATTGGAGACTCCCACGTGGCACGCGGGCATCGACTGGGGCGCGAAGCTCGGCTTCGATGCCCAGGACATGCAGCGGATCAACGCCGAGGCCGTGGTGCTGATGAACAAGTTGTGCACCGAGTACGGCTCGCACATCGCAGGACCCATCGTCGCCAGTGGCTGCGCCGGCCACACGGCGGGTGCGCCGATGGAGCCGGCGGATGCGCGCCACGGGCACCAGCTTCAGGCAGACGCATTGGCCGTCGCGGGACTGGGCCAGATCACCGCCATCACCATGACAATGACCAGTAGCGCGGAGGCGATGGGCGTGGCGCGCGCTGCGTCGCGTGCCCTCCGCGCCAGCGCAATTTCCTTTACCGTGGAAACCGACGGAAAGCTACCGAGCGGCGAGGCTTTGGGCGCAGCAATCCGGGCCGTTGATGCCGACGCCGAAGCTTCCGGCGATGACGCGCCCGCGTGCTACATGATCAACTGCGCGCACCCCACGCACTTCGAATCGGTCATGTCAGACGCAGGTACGTGGCGCGAGCCCATACAAGGCCTGCGCGCGAACGCTTCAACGCTCAGCCCTGCCGAACTGGACGTGATGACGCAGCTCGACAGCGGCAACCCGCATGACCTCGACGACCGCTACAGGCGCCTGCGCGCTCCACAGTCTCGCTTGAATGTGCTGGGCGGCTGGTGTGGGACTGACCATCGACATGTTGCAGCGACGCGGGAGCCCTGGTCGATGACTCCGTAGAGCGTTTGCCGAGGGTCATGGGCTGTCGGCAGAGCTGGCGGAAGTGGGCCCCTCCGGCGCTGGCGCACCCATTCAGCAGATTGCCGAAAACCGAGATGGAGCGCGGCCCCCTCAGGTCGGCGAATTCGCGCAGCGCGGCCATGGTTCGAGTGCCCCGCGTGGCTGGGTTGTCCGGGCCTAGTTCGGCGGGGTTGACTTGTAGCAGTCCAGTGCCTGGATGCGTTCCCACCAGGCGGCAAAGCCGTCGATGGCCAGCAGGCCCGCCATGTCTGGCGTGAGAGAGACGTAGAACACGATCGGCGCCAGAAACAGGTCGGCCAGGCTCAATTCGCCGGCGATGAAGGGCGCACTGCCCTTGGCTTTCATCGCCAGTTCGATCACTTTGCTGCCGTTGTCGATACCGCCCTGGCGCATCGCCTCGTTCTTGCCTCCGACGAAATCGGGAAACAGGTGATAGGCGGCGACGCCGGCAACGAGGGCACCATAACCGTAGGCATCGACGAGGCCGATGACCATGTCCATACGGGCCCGCGCCTGGGGCGTGGACGGGATCAGGGACGGACCGGGCAACACGTCGTTGAGGTAGCGCGCGATGGCTGCGGTCTCGACGATGCGCAGGCCGTCGTGTTCGAGCACGGGCACCTTGCCGAAGGGGTGGCGCGCCAGGTGCTCGGCCTGCCGCGGCTCACCCGTCAACACGTTCAGCGGCACCTGCTTGAAGTCGCTGAACTGCTTCTCGGCGAGCAGCATCTTGAGGGTGCGGACATAGGTAGAGCCGTTGAAGCCCCAGAGCGTCATTTCGGACATGGATGCCATCCTGTGCGTGAGTGGAAAAAGCCGCTGCGCGTGTAAGCCGGCAGGCGGCTTTCCGGAGCGAGATTTATCATACACTGCGGCTTGCGCTCAAGGCCTGCCGCGCCGCCGCGCGGCCTCGACCCGAATCCGGGGCCACATCCACCCCCTGAGTCAGACTAGTTGTCGCTTCCCCGATTTGCACTGAAGCACAACATTCCATGAACCGAAACCCACACGCTGACGACTTCCGAGAGCAAGCTTTGAGCAAGGTCAGGCAGCGCGGCACGCGTAGCGTTCGCGACATTGCCGAGGAGCTGAA